>CAZXQK010000009.1:0-13887 GCA_964642785.1 uncultured Faecalimonas sp. | reverse complement strand
GTTCTGTTTTTGATACGCTTATATCGGTTAACGAAATAAGTTAGAGCGGACAAAAAATAAGGAGGACAGCTCAATGAAAGAGATTAATTTAGTGTGCAATGCACATCTGGATCCTGTATGGTTGTGGCAGAGACAGGAGGGTATGGCAGAAGCTATTTCTACGTTTCGTGTTGCTGCAGATTTCTGTGAAAAATTTGACGGATTTGTATTCAATCACAATGAATCGGTTTTGTATGAGTGGGTTGAAGAATATGAGCCGGAATTATTTGCAAGGATTCAAAAACTTGTAAAAGAAGGAAAATGGAAGATTATGGGAGGCTGGTATCTGCAGCCGGACTGCCTTATGCCGACAGGTGAATCTATCATAAGACAGATAGAGATTGGAAATCAGTATTTTGAAGAAAAGTTTGGTGTACATCCTGAGACGGCACTGAATATGGACTCGTTCGGTCATGACAGGGGTCTGGTTCAGATTCTTAAGAAAGCAGGTTATAAAAATTATCTGTTCATGCGCCCGTTCCAAAAGATTCCGGAAGCGGATTTTGTATGGAAAGGCTATGACGGAAGCGAGATTTTAGGTCACAATATGATGTCTACTTACTGCACGACAAGAGGTGAGGCAGTTGAGACACTCAAGTTTTATGCAGAACAGGTAGATAAAGAAAAATGTCTGATGTGTTGGGGAATCGGTAATCATGGCGGTGGACCGTCAGAGGTTGACTGGCTTGCGATTCAGGAGTATGCGGCAGAACATCCGGAGATAAAGATTATTTCCGGAGGATGTGAAGATTATTTTGATAAAATAGACAAGGAAGAACTGAGAACATTTGATGAGTCATTGGAACATTGTATGATAGGCTGTTATACGACGATGACTTCCATTAAGAGAAAGCACAGACAGTTGGAAAATGAGTTGTCAGTGTGTGAAAAGATGCTGGCAGTAAGTGGCGTTGAGTATGACAAAAACCGCATGAAAGAGGCGCAAAAAGCGTTGCTCTTCTCAGAATTCCATGATTCTCTTCCGGGTACCATGATTCGTGATGCTGAAAGCGATATGCTTCGTTTGATGGAAAGTGGCAGGGAAACTTTATCTGTGAATATGGCAAAAGCATTTTTTAAACTGTGTGAGGGACAGCCGGCAGGAAAGCATGGCGAGATACCGATTTTGATATTTAATCCGAATCCGTATGAGATTGAGCAGAATGTTGAAGTAGAATTCCAGTTACAGATACCGAATTATACGCCGAATCAGGTTACGGTAGGCAGGGTTCGCACGCAGGACGGAACATATCTTCCGACACAAAATGTAAAGGAAAGATGTATGAAGCATCTGGACTGGAGGAAGAAGATTGCGTTTAATGCAAAACTTGCACCGATGAGCCTGAACCGTTATGACTGTGAGTTGACGGTAACTGATGAGCCGATAAGACCGGTAACAGCATATGAGCAGAATGATACGCATATGCTGTTTACAAATGACAGGATGAGTGTATCCATCAATAAGAATACCGGACTGATTGACAGTTATATTGTGGACGGTGTTTCTTATCTGAAGGAAGGCAGCGGCGGAATCCATGCATATCAGGATGATGAAGATTCGTGGGGCATGAAGGTAGACGGATTCTTTGATAAAATCGGGGAATTTAAGCTGTTGTCAGCGAAGGAGGCCAATGCATTTAACGGATATCCGGATGAGCCTTGTGAAAATGTGAGAGTGATAGAAAATGGCGACGTACTTGCCAGAGTGCAGGCGATTTTCGGATATAGAAAATCTTATGCAGTGGTTACTTATACGATTCCAAAACATGGAACATATGTAGATATGCATATTAAGATGTTTTCTCAGGAACCGAACACGTTATATAAATTAAAATTCCCGGTAGAAATGAAGGAAAGCAGATTCATCGGACAGACGATGTTTGGAAGAGACGAATTGCGTCAGGAAGAGAAAGAAGTGCATTACCAGAAATGGTGTGGAATGTTTGAAGACGGCAAAGGATTTGCTGTGTTAAATGACGGTACATACGGCGGAAGTGCAGCAGATAATACCATGAATGTCACATTGCTTCGTACACCAATCTACACCTGTCATCCGATATTGGACAGAAGTTATGCAGACCATGATATGAATCATGATCACACCGATGTGGGACGCAGAGAATTTAATTATCGACTTACAACGGAGGTATCCACATTGGATATGCAGGCAGAGGTTTATAATCAGCCGGTATATGCCCTGAGTTTCTTCCCATCAGGTCATGGGGAAAAGAAGGACACAAGAATAGAGCTGACCAATCCGTCACACATTATGACAAGACTGCAGAAGCTGGATGATGGAAAAATGTTAGTGCGTATTTTAAATGCTTCCGATAAAGAAGAGAGTGGAAACATTTGTATAGATATGCAGGAACACGAAGTGAAATTGGCTGCTTATGAATTCAAAACATATTTATATGATGGTGAAACATGGACGACAAAGGAGACAATATAATATGAAACAATTTGATATTACATATTTTGAAGGTCCGGGAGCAGATTATGCGACCAAAAAAGAAGTGTGGGAAGATGTGAAAAATGCCGGCATTACATTGTGCCAATTGTGGTTTACATATGATGTGGATACGAACCAGAAGGCATTGCAGCTCTTACGTGAGTGCGGACTTCGGGGAATCGTTTATGAAAACCGTCTGCTTGAACTTTGCAGAAGTGGTGAGATAGAAAAGGCTGAGGATGTTGTGCGTGCTGTTCTTCAGGATTATGAAGGATTTGAAGATGTTATTGTGGGATGGGAAATATTTGATGAGCCGAGTACTCAGCAGTACCCGATTCTTGGTAAGGTAACGGAACTGATTCGCAAGTATGCACCGGAACAGGAAACGGTAGTCAATCTGTTCCCGAACTATGCTTCAACCGATATGTTGAAAGCAGGCAGCTATCGTGAATACATTGAAGAATTTATCCAGAAGACAAATCCGGATTTCTTAAGTTATGATTATTATCCATTTGTTGGACGTAATGTGCAAAAGAAATTATCAGAGGATTTAAAGGAAACAGATGCAAGAGAATACGGTATCCGTGAAGCGGCAATGCGCAAGGAAGACCGACTGGGATATTTTGAAAATCTTCGAGATGTTCGTGAACTGGGATTAAAATATAATGTAGAGCAGATGGTAATCGTACAGTTGACAGAGCATGGTGTCTACCGGAATCTTACAAAAGAAGAACTTATGTGGCAGGTAAATATGTGTCTGGCATACGGCATGCACCGTATTTCTTACTTCACATACTGGCTTCCGATGCCGAACGAATTCTGGACATGGGATAAGTCTATGTGCGACAGAGAAGGAAACAAGTATCAGCACTACTATGATGCTAAAGCTGTTAATGAGCAGATTTATCCGATCGGACATATTTTGTTTGAACATACGTCTGAGGCAGTGTTCCATTTAGGAACAGGAGAAAAAGCAGTGACAGAGTTTGCCGGATACGGTGATTTGGAAAAGATAGAAGGAGAACGGGGCGTTATCGGTTTCTTCCAAGATGGTTATGTGTATATTGTAAATCATGATTACAGACAAGAACGCACCTACAAGCTGTATTCGAAACGGGATATGGAGATTTATGATGGTGATTTTGAGCCGGTTGGAAAAGAGTTTGTCATTACCGTTAAACCGGGTGCGGGATGTCTGCTTCGATTTGCCGAGCATTAGAAAGGAGACACAAAATGAAAAGATATATAGAAGAAAAGGAATTGTCGGAGAGAATCCAAAAGAATTGCGACAGACTGCAGGAGCCATATTATCAGATAGAAGAGGTATTTGACATCGATTCAGACTGGCCGGGAGATAAACCGGGAAGAGCCTTGCTTGCATTTGTTTCTCATTATAAAATGACAGGATATAAGATTCCGTGCATGGACGAGATGATGGAACAAATTCCGGAAGTGACAAAAGGCAACCTGTTCTTCGGAGAACCGACCGGAGATGTGATATATGAGCAGCAGTTGTCGGGACACAGCTGGTACTTACGAGGATTGTGTGAGTATTATGAACAGTTTCAGGATGAACGGGCACTTGCATATTTAAGAGCGACGGTAGAGGGAATCTATCTTCCGATGAGGGGAAAGGTTCATACATACCCGATAGAACGTCAGTATGATGACGGGGGTGTCAGCGGTCACAGTTATGCAGAAACAGACGGCTGGATACTTTCTACGGATGTCGGCTGTGCATTTATGAGCCTTGACGGACTGTCTCATTATTATAGTATTACAAAAGACGCAGAAGTACGGGCATTGCTCGATGAGATGACGGATGTATTTGCCGGAATTGACAAATGTCTGATTCGTGCCCAGACACATTGCACCCTGACAGCCGGAAGGGCGATGATTCGCATGTATCAGGTGACACAGGACAGAAAATATCTGGACGTGGGAAAAGATGTCTGTGACCTGTATCTTGAAAAAGGAATGACTTATACCTATCAGAATTTTAACTGGTTCGGTGCAGGGGATACCTGGACAGAACCTTGTGGAATCGTTGATTCTCTCATGCTGGCATTAGAGGTATACAAATTGACATCGGATGAATATTATCGGACGGTGGCGGCAAGGATTTACCACAATGGATTTGCGACGGCACAAAGACCAAACGGTGGAGCCGGTACAGACAGTACGGTCAGCGACACAACCTCAGATTTGGTCATGGATGGATATGAAGCTCCGTTTTGCTGTACCATGCGATTGGCAGAAGGCTTGTGGTATGTGAAAGAAAACAGAGAACTGTTGTATGCTGAGTTGACCGGAGAATTGATTCGTGATGAACATGGACGATATTTCGATGGAGATATTCTTTATACGAGGGCATCAGAGGAAGCAGAACCGTATATGCAGGATATCAGGGATACGGAAGTTGGAAAATTATGTCCGATCATTTCTTATTACAAACTTGCAGACGAAAAAACATGCAGGAGCATTAAACAAAAGATAATTATGTAAAAAGCACCTCTTAGTGGCGGATTTAACAAATGTCACTAAGAGGTGCTTTTTTGACACTAGTAAATATTCACAAAAACTTACCCATAAATTTAGTAAAAATGTTAAAAAAGAAAACTTTGACCACGAAAAGCCTTTGTAAATCTTGACAAGGTGCACATTAAGAAATATAATTATGAAAACGACTTATATCGTTCAGCGACATTATTATAAGTTAGAAGGAGGAAGGAATGAAAAAGACATATTTCAAAGGGCTTATGCTCGCGGTTTTATCTATGCTTGTTTTCGCCGGCTGCGGAGCTGATAAAGGAAGCGCAGAATTAAAACTGAAAAACGGTATATTATCATGGGATGCGGTGAAAAACGCAGTTTCTTATGAGGTAGACATCGGTAATGGCGGTAAACAGACAAAGGATACTTCTTATAATCTTTTGGATGCATGTGACAATGAAGGGAAAATTCAGGTGACAGTCCGCAGCATCAATGAAAAAGGGGAAAGAAGTGATGTCGGCAGCCTTGAGATAACAACAGAAAAACTGGACAGACCGGTGATTGGAATTGAAGAAAAAGAGGAAAAACTTTTCTTCAGCTGGTCAGAAGTCAGTGGTGCAAAATCTTATACATACGATGCACATGATGGTCAGGGACTTCAGAAAGCAACGGCTGACGAAGATGGAAAGTACAGAGTTGAGATTACAGACGACACAGAACAGATTATCCGGGTTGTGGCAAACGGAACTTCTAAAGACGAGTGTCTGTACCTTTCAGGAGAAAGTTCTTATACCTACAAGACGGGAAGAGTGTTCGATATGTCGCTTCTCGGAATTTACAAGGCTGTTTATACGGCAGGTGGAGAACTCCAATATCAGATGAAGATTGGTACAACATTATCATCCGGTGTATATAAGGTAGAACTTAGCATGTATGTGATGAATTCACAGGGTGGTCGTGTGACCGGCAACGGAATCTGGGGACGTCGTATCTTGACGAATGAAGAATGGTTCTGGTTCTGTGAAAGTGAAGTGGAAGATGGAAGCTTTAAAAATAATATGATCCCGAACCCGGATGAGGTTTATAAGATAGAATCTGAAGTTACGGTGGACAGAGGTGGAAATCTGAACCTGAATGTATATGATTTTACCGCAGGTGACAAGCTGGTAATTGCAGATGTTGTATATCAGGGAAAAAGTGTATTAAATGCATCAGGTGGTACGGCAAATCCGGTTGAAGAGGTTCAGAAACTGGATGTATCTGATACAAGCAAATATCTTGCCGTATATACAGGAAATGGAAAATGGTATGATGATGATCCTGAAAGTACAGAAATTGAAATTCCAATGAATCTGTCAGATGGTACCCATACGGTAAGCATTGATTATTACGTATGTAAATCAGATGGTGACATGTTGGAAGGAAACGGTATGTGGGGAAGACGTCTTACCGGAACTGATAAGGATAAGATTTCAGTATGGCTGAATGAATATGACCTGACAGACAGTCTGAAGGGAGTTGACATTCCACTTCCTACAAAGAAAAACACATCTACATTCAGTGTGGAGGTAAAGAATAAAAAAGGAATCATCCGTGCCATGGACTTTGGAGTCGGAGACATGGTTCTGATCGAAAAGGTAAAAACTTCATCGGTAACGGAAAAGAACGGTACTTTTATCAGTAACGGAGATCTTGGAGCTAAATTCAAAGTGAAGACAACTTTGACTGAGACTGCAGAAGAACGCAGACATACGGATGTAGAGCTTACTGTTACATATAAGGTACATGATATCTTCGGAAATGCCGTTACGGGAAACGGTTCATGGGGAAGAAGAATGCTGGTAGGCGGAAAGACATTCTGGTTCTGCGAAACTGAAGTAAACGGACCGGACAGTATGAAACCTGGTATCCCAAAAGCAGATCAGGAAATAACGGAAGTATTGAAATTCAGTGAGATCAACAGATATGGTGTGCTTACATTTGAAATGTGGGATTTTGCCATTGGAGATGTTCTGGAGATCACAAGCATTAAGTATAACGGTCAGGAAGTATTGGTGAAATAAATAATAATAAGGAGGAATCAAGAAAATGAAAGCAAAAAGATTAGTAGCGATGGTTACTTGTATGTCTTTGGGGATCATGCAGTTTGTAACCGGCTGTGGTGCAAGAAGCACAGTTGAACTTGACAAAACAAAAACAACATTGACAGTAGGTAACTGGAATGGCGGTGTAGGAACAGAGTGGCTGGAATCTGCCATTGAGAAATTTGAAGAAAAATACAAAGATACTTCATTTGAAGAAGGTAAAAAAGGTGTACAGGTCATTATCGGTACAAACAACAAGACAACGATGGAAGGTGAAACTTTAAAGGACTTAATCCTTTCAGATGATATCAAAGATGAGGTGTTCTTTACAGAAGGTGTGTTCTACCAATGGTGGGCAACGAACGGTAAAATGCTGGATCTGACAGAATATGTGGAGGAAACATTGACGGAATTCGGCGAAGACAGGAGCATCGCAGACAAGATGGATCAGGCTCAGAAAGAGGCACTGACCATCGACGGAAAGATTTACGCGCTTCCGTTCTGGGAAAGCAACTACTGCATGGTGTATAATGCAACATTGTTTGATGAAGAAGGATGGTACATTGCTGAAGACGGAAGTTTCTGTAATGCAGACGGTAATTTAGGAACAGGTCCGGACGGCAAAAAAGGAACATATGATGACGGTATGCCGGCTACATATGATGAATTCTTTGCATTGCTGGAAGAGATTAAGAAAGATAACTGCACACCGATCCAATTCCCGGGTGCAAGTCAGGACTATCTGACATGGCTCGTGTCAGAACTGGCAGCAGACAAAATGGGATATGATCAGTTCATGCTCAATTATACATTTGACGGTGAAGCAGAACTTGTAAAAACAGACACAGTTAACTGGGATACATTGGAATACAGCACGGAAAAAGTACAGATCACACAGCAGAACGCATATGAACTGGCTCGTCAGCCTGGTATCTTACATGCAGTAAATTTTGCACAGAGACTGGTACAGAATACAGATAACTATGATGTGAATAAGAGCCTTTCAGGTTCCTTCAAGATCACACAGTCACAGCTTGAATTTGTTCGTAATCCTACCGTAAGCGGTCAGACAAATGTTGCCATTATGGTTGACGGATGCTGGTGGGAAAATGAAGCCAGTGCTTCATTCAAGGAAACATACGGAACAAAGGCAACGAAATACGATGCAGATATGGAATATAAGGCAATGCCGCTTCCGAAGGCAACAAAAGAAGATGTTGGAAGTGAAACAGTAGTTCCTTCCGTACTGGACTCATATGCATTTATTAAATCCAACATTGCAGAAGATAAGAAAGATCTTGCTGTGAAATTCCTGCAGTTCGTACATACAGACGCACAGCTTGAAGAATTTACAGAAATCACAGGTCTTACAAGAGCTTATGATTACGAAGTAAATACAGATAACCTGACTTCATTTGCAAAGTCTATGATTGAAATGCGTGAATCAAGTCGTGCTGCACTTCCGACGGACACGAATGCACTTTACAGATATGCACCATCTGACTTCAGAATGCAACATATGCTGAAATCAAAATATGCCGGAGATAAAGATGCGGCAGATGGAATTTCGAATATTTTGACAATGACACAAAACGGACAATATCTTTATACGGCAAAAGATTATTTTTCAGGTATCATCAAATATCGTAAGGATATACAGTGGAAAGATTATGCAAGTGTTTTAAAATAGTACAGATATAAAATGAGGTAATCAGATGAAACAATTATTGAAAAAAATAACAACCGGAATTTCTGATTTCTTCTATGAGTTATCCTGTAAAATTCATCATGCCAGACCTGCCGGAAAAAAAAGGCAGGTTTCGGCATATGTCTCTAAGAAGAAGAAGGATTTAAGGTTTTACTGCCTGATGATGGCAATTCCACTGTTACAGTTTTGTATCATGTGGATCGGCGTAAATGCCAACTCGATTCTTTTGAGTTTTAAAGAATATGATTTGGACATGAACGTCACATGGACTTTGAACAATTTTAAGACGGTTATTCAAAATTTCTTTGAAGATGACTATTTGCGTGCATCCCTGTTCAATTCCATAAAATTTTATTTGATTAATTTTGTAATAACGTTGCCGGTTTCCATGCTGATATCGTTTTACTTTTATAAGAAATTTGCGTTGGCAAGACCACTTAAGATTATTCTGTTTTTGCCATCTGTTATCGCAGGTGTGGTTGCCATTACCGTATTCTACTACCTGGCAGACAGAGGATGGCCACTTCTCGTAGAATTGTTTACGGGAAAAGAAGATGCGATGGGGCTTTTGGTAAATACGGAGACAAGAACGACGACTATATTGGTATATAATATTTTTTATTCTCTTGCCGGTAATTTCCTGTTCTACAGCAGTGCCATGAGCGGAATTGATGACAGTATTTCGGAGGCGTCGCAGATCGACGGTGCAGGCATGATGCAGGAATTCTGGTATATTACAATACCAAGTATTTTTCCGACATTTAAGACATTCCTGGTATCAGGTATAGCAGGAATCCTGATCGGAGATTATGGAATGTACGCGTTTTCGAAGGTATCCGGAGGGGCGGCTGTTCCGACAATGGGATACTATTTCACTTCGGGAATCATGGAAGATACCACGCATGTAAAATATCCGTATTTTGCGGCATTGGGAATCGTACTTTCCATCATGACCTGCATCATTGTATTTACCGTAAGAGCATTGATGAATCGGTTTGACCCATATGAAAAAGATGTGCAGGATACGAAAAAACAGAAAAGGAGGGCGGCATGATGAAAAAACAGAAAACAAAGAAAATCAAAACACCGTTTGGTGCAAAAGTCATCTGTGTTTTTCTTGTGATATACGCAGCTGCAATCCTCTATCCATATTTGCTCGCATTTAATTCAGCTTTTCGTGAGTGGGGTTCTTTTACGGATAATATTTTTGGATTTTCAAAATGGACGTTGGAAAACTTTAAACAGGTATTTGTACAGTTTAATTATCCGGTTACCATGCCGGACGGTACACCGGGTGCATTTTACTTCGACGGTCTGTTGTTAAACTCCGTTTTGTATGCCATAGGCTGTGCGGCAGCAGCAACATTATGTCCGTGTATTGTGGGATACTGTACAGCAAGATTTCCATATAAATTCAGTGAATTTATTATCACATTGATCTATGTATTAATGGCACTTCCGATTGTAGGAACAACAGTATCTGAAATCCAGATGGCTCAGAATGTTGGAATCTATAACTCCATTCCGGGAATGTGGTTTTTGAAATTCGGTTTTTGTGGAATCTACACTTTGCTTTTCAATGCATTGTTCAAAAGTCTGCCTGGTGAATATGCTGAGGCAGCATACATGGACGGAGCAGGCAACATGCAGTTATTTACAAAAGTGATGTTGCCGTTGTCCATGTCAACAATGGCAGTTGTATTTATTTTATCATTTGTTGGATTTTGGTCAGATTATACGACACCGATGTATTTTCTTCCATCTTATCCGACTCTTGCATTGTCACTCCTGAACTTCTCTGAATTGTCAGGAACAACGGAAACGATGCAGATGGCAGCCTGCGTACTGTTATGTATCCCAAGTTTGATACTGTTTGCAAGCTGTACAGAAAAATTCACAGAAAATTTGCAGGTGGGAGGAATTAAAGGCTAATGAAGAAAAGATGGATATCCGTATTAATGACGTTAGCAGTTGTTGCCGGTTGTATTACCTTTCAGGCACTGGCTGATGATACACATGTTGTTGACCCGGTCAGTTATTTTGACGTAACAGGTGCCGAAGTCGAACTGAAAGAAGAGTCGATAAATTTTATTTTGACACAGGAAAATGCAACCGTAAAATTTAAGAAGGCATTGGCAACATCCGGCTATTCTTTGAAATTTAACGGTGTAGATGATTCGGGAAATAAATTAGAGTCTGTAGAAATGACAATGACAGATCCAGAAAATACAGATTGCTCTGTAAAAATAGGATTTTATCAGTTAGGTGATGAAAGTACGGCAGTTCGTTATAATGATGACACACGTTCTTACCTGACTGCAGGTTCGCTGAATAAATTAAATGCTACAGACTTGAGCATTGTATTTCAGGAAACTATGAATGCATTTACTGATGATGCAAAATCATACAGCATGAAGATTGAAGATTGCGAAAACGGAACAAAGTTCGACGGATTTGATTCTATGGGAGCGATGGTTTCATGGAATCTGAGTGGAAAGAAAGGTGCGGTTTTCTCAATCAAGAGTATCAACAGCCAGAGAATCGGTTCGAAATACACAGAAGATACCGTAGAACCATATCTTTGCCTGGATAATTCCGTAACAAAAGTATCAAAAGGAATGACTTGTATCCTGCCTCCTACACGGGCATATGATGTGTACAGTGACGATGTATCGTTAAAACTTACGGTACAGGATCCGGACGGTGATGTGATGAAAGATACATCCGGAAAAAAATTGGAAAATGTAGACGGCACAAAAGAATATGAGATCAAATTTGAAAAATATGGTTCCTATCGGATCGTTTATGTGGCTTCTGACGGCGTGAATAAAACCAGAGGAATTGGTTATCAGATTGCAGTAAATGATGAAGGAGCACCTGAGATTCAATTAGAAGAAAGTCTTCAGGGAAAAGTAACAGTTGGAACGAAGGTTGAGTTTCCAAAGATGATCGTAAAAGATAATGTAAGTGAAAAATGTGAAACATGGGTTAATGTCTTGCACCCATCAGGATACATGACCTGCGAGTCTGACTCGTTTGTTGCAGTCGAAGAAGGAATCTATACCATTACCTTCTGTGCAAATGACGAAAACGGCAATATTGGTCGCTTTGTAACAACAATCTTTGCAGAGAGAGGTGACAAATAATGAAACAGTATAAAAGAGTCCTTGCTTTTGTCTTAACAGGAACCATGCTTATGGGTACCCTGACCGGCTGTAAGAGCAAGGAAACAACGATACAGACGGAAAAGCAAAATGTACTGAAAGACATTGCAGAGACAAAGTTTGATTTTATCAAAAACGGTAACTGTGAATACAAGGTTGTATATCCGGATAATGCAACTGACAATGAAAAATTTGCAGTATCAGAACTGGAATATTTTATTAACGGTGCAACCGGAAGTGATGTAGAGAGTCTTTCAGAGAAAGATGCAGAACAAGACGGACAATATATTTATGTTGGTGCAACACAGGCAGCAGAGGAACAAAATGTGGCACCAACTTACGAGGAAGTCGGGTACAATGGATTTGCCATGAAGCAGATTGATGACGACCTGTATCTTCGCGGATACTCAGACATCGGAACAAGAAACTCTGTATACGAATTTCTGACTTACGCATTCAATTATGAATTTTATGCAGCAGATGAGATCAGACTTTGCGAAACAAAAAACGCAAAGATGCTGGCTTATGATGAAGTGGTAACACCGAGTTTCGACTGGAGAGAAGGAAACTACGGAGAAATTATTTTTAATTCGACGATCAGTCATCGTATGCGTTTTAACGAAACTGAGGAAATCCTGGTGCTTGGTCATACAACACACAACAGTATGTTGATTATTGACCCGTTTGAATATGACTGGACATCAGAACAATACAAGGAATGGTTTTCAGACAGCACATGGACAGGAGCCGGCGGATCAGCTGATGCAGCGGAAAGACCGACACAATTGTGTTATTCAAATGAAGAAATGCGTGAGGAATTTACAAAAAATCTGATTAAACTTTTGGAAGATTCCAAAGCACAGAATATGCTCTTGGGTATGGAAGATAATATCGATTGGTGTACCTGTGAAAAATGTGCGGCAAACAGGGAAAAATATGGTACGGATGCCGCAACCATGATTCATTTTGTTAATAAAGTACAGGCAGATGTGGATGAATGGTATGCTCAGAACAGACCGGGCGAAGAACCGGTGAAACTGGTAATGTTTGCTTATTACTGTACGGTAAATCCACCGACAACTTATGATGAGAAAACAAAAACATGGTTGCCAATGGATGAATCTGTTGTGTTAAATGATCATTCAGGTGTCATGTTCGCACCGATCCGTGAAGAATATGATGTGCCGTTTGAAAGCAAAGAAATTTCAGATGTTTCTTATGCACACGGACAGATTACAGGATGGGCGGCTTTGAGTAAGAATCTGTATGCCTGGACATATGCATTACTTCCGTCAAGCGGACTTGTGTTCTTTGATACATTGGAAGCGATGCAGCAAAACTACAAACTCTTAGAAGAAAACGGAGTTGTCATGCTTTTGGATCAGACAGACCATTATCAGAAGAACATCAACAGTGGTTTCAGCCGTTTGAAAGCATATGTGATGAGTAAGTTACAATGGAATACTTCATTGAACATGAATGAATTGATTGATGATTTCTTTGACAATTATTTTGCTGAGGCATCAGATACCATGCAGGATCTGTTCAATCAGGAAAGAGAATGGCTGACAAATGTTTATGCGAACAAGGGTGCGGAAGGATATATTGGAGACAATTTGGTAGATTCTCAATACTGGTCATATAACCAACTGCAGGGTTACATGCAGATGATCAACAAGGCATATGAAGATATTGAGGGCTTGCGTGAAACAAATCCGGAACGTTATGCAAAACTGTATGACAGAATCCTGATTGAAAGTATGCAGTTCCGTTACCTGCTGATTCAAATTTACTATACGGAATACAGCGACAGTGCACTTTTGGAAGCCAGGAAAGAATTCCGATACGACTTTGAGCGTTTAGGATTTACGGCTATTGCAGAAAACACAGATATTACACTGCTCTGGCAAGAGTGGGGTATTGATTAGGAAGGAGACCAATTATGAA
>CAZXQK010000008.1:0-14235 GCA_964642785.1 uncultured Faecalimonas sp. | reverse complement strand
GTTGTTGCTTCCTCTTTTGTAGGAACCGTGATGGTCATATCAAAAAGAGGGGTGTTATTTTCGATAATCTGGCAACGGACGGCGTATTCCAGACTGCTGATCTGGTAGTAGTCAGCCTTGATGGAAATCTCATTTTTCAATTCATAACGCTTCTCCGCCAGAAACGAGTTGATGTCGCTTTGTATGGCGGAAGAAATATTATTATGGAAGAAATGAATGGTATCTGCCCCTTCTTTTGTCAAATGATAATACGTGCGATTGTGGGTAGTCTCTTCTCTGATAAATCCGGATTCTACCATTTCGGAAATCGCCTGCTGTAAGGTGAAATATGTGGTATATCCTTTGTCTAATATAAATTCAGAAATCTGTCCGTTTGTCAATGGAAAATCTAATTTATCCAGCATATATAATATGATCAATTTGTATAGTGTAAATGGTTCTGACATGAGAACTCCTTTCCTTGCCATATGTTAGCGGTTTTGAGATAGTGTTGCAGGGAGTTTAATACCAGTCGTTTGTTGCCGGTCCACAGCGGGGCGATCAAAAGGTTCTTCGGTCCGTCCCCTGTCAGACGGTGAACCACAATATCCGGACGTAAGTGCATCAGTATCTTCCCAAGAAGCGTGAAATATTCATTCATATCCGGTAAGTAGAATGGTGCTTTCTCGTAGACAGCAGCCAAATCTGTACCTTTCAATATATGCAGTAATTGCAATTTTATGCCATCAATCGGAAGATGATTCAGATAGGAAATGGTTTTTAGCATCATGTCTTCGGATTCATTTGGCAGGTACAAAATGGTGTGTACGATAACGGAGACACCAACCTTCTTCAAATGATAAACTGCTTTTTCAAAAACGTCAAGGGTATATCCCCGACGGATAAAATTTGCGGAGGATGTGTGGATTGTCTGAAGTCCAAGCTCTATCCAGACAGGCTTCATCCGGTTTAACCGGGAAAGTAATTCTAAAATCTCCGGTGAAAGGCAGTCCGGTCTTGTGGCGATGGATAAAACTTTGACATCTTCATCAGAGAGTGCCTCCAGAAAGATGGATTCTAAATAGGAGACGGAAGCGTAGGTATTCGTATATGCCTGAAAGTAGGCGATATAGGAAGAGCCGTTGTATTTGTGGGAAATCAGTTCTTTTCCCTGCTTTAACTGCTCGGAAACGGACAGCCTCCGGTCGGCTGCAAAATCTCCGGAACCGCCCGCACTGCAAAAAATACAGCCACGACTTCCTAATGTACCGTCACGATTCGGGCAGGTCATGCCTCCGTCCAAAGAAATCTTATATAATTTTTCACCATATTTTTGTTTGATATTGTAATCTAAAGAGTAATATCTTTTATCACCCCAAAGTTTCATTTCACCACTTCCTCAGAAACTTATCATAGCATTTTTGAAACTTGAAAGCAATAAAGAGAAAAAAATACTTTTCAATCCGGGAAAAATAGTGTATAATGCGATAGAAAAGGAAATTCCGATGGTCGATTCAGACAGACATATCCCATAGTAGATATTGTGAATAAGGAAAGGATTGTATTAATTATGAGAGAAAAATATGAATCTTTGCCATTGACAACATTAAGAGATTTGGCAAAAGCAAGAGAAATGACAGGAATCAGCACGCTGAAGAAAGCAGAATTAATAGAAGCGATGCTGGCAGAGGATGAGAAAGATAAACTAAAAGCAGAGAAAGTGGCAATGGACATTGACCAACTGGACAGTGGTGAGATTGCACATGGTATTTTGGAAGTTATGGGAGATGGTTTCGGATTTATCAGAAGTGCAAACTACCTGCCGGGTGAAAGTGATATTTATGTATCGCCATCACAGATTCGCCGTTTTGGTTTGAAGACAGGAGATATTATCACAGGGAATATCCGTATCAAGACACAGCAGGAAAAATTCAGTGCACTGCTATATGTAACAAAGATTAACGGATATACGCCGGAAGAAGCGATGAAGAGAAAGAATTTTGAAGACATGACACCGATTTTCCCGGACGAAAGACTTCGTATGGAAAATGGAAAGACAAGCACTGCCATGCGTATTGTGGACTTGCTTTCTCCGATTGGTAAGGGTCAGCGTGGTATGATTGTTTCACCACCGAAAGCCGGTAAGACAACCCTGTTAAAACAGGTGGCACAATCTATTTTGAACAATAATCCGGAGATGTATATTTTGATTCTTCTGATCGATGAACGTCCGGTAGAAGTAACTGATATTCGCGAAGCTATTACAGGAGAAAATGTAGAAGTGATTTACTCTACATTCGACGAACTTCCGGAACACCACAAACGTGTGTCGGAAATGGTGATCGAACGTGCAAAACGCTTGGTTGAGCATAACAAAGATGTTGTGATCCTGCTTGACAGCATTACAAGACTTGCAAGAGCATACAACCTGATCGTACCGCCAAGCGGACGTACTTTAACCGGTGGTTTGGATCCGGCAGCCCTTCATATGCCAAAGCGTTTCTTTGGTGCTGCGAGAAATATGAGAGAAGGCGGAAGTCTTACCATCCTAGCAACAGCACTTGTAGATACAGGAAGTAAGATGGACGATGTTGTTTACGAAGAGTTTAAAGGTACCGGTAACATGGAACTGGTTCTGGACAGAAAGTTACAGGAAAAACGTGTATTTCCTGCTATCGATATTCCGAAATCAGGAACCAGAAGAGAAGATCTGCTTCTTTCTAAAGATGAGCAGGAAGCAGTTTATATTTTGAGAAAAGCACTTAATGGTTTGAAACCGGAAGAGGCAGTAGACAATATTTTAAATATGTTTTCACGCACTGCTAACAACGCTGAATTTGTAGACGAAGTAAAAAGAAGAAAATTCTTATAAAAAAACTTGCAATGATATGCGAATTGTGGTATCATGTAAAAGCTGTTTAGAAAAAATGACCTATTCGCGGTTGGCAATCGCGGAAATATAATGATGAGGTGAATAAAATGAAAGAAGGAATACATCCAACATACCATCAGGCAACAGTAACATGTAACTGTGGGAATACATTTGTAACAGGTTCTACAAAAGAATCAATCCACGTAGAAATTTGTTCAAAATGTCATCCATTCTACACAGGACAACAAAAAGCTGCTCAGGCTCGTGGTCGTGTTGATAAATTTAACAAAAAATACGGTATGCAATAATGATATGCAGGTGTACGGGTTGAGGTTTCGAAATCTCAACCCGTTTTTGTGTAAAAGGAATCTTTGTAGGAGGTAGTAGTGATGAAATCATCGAATATTGGCGGTCAGGCTGTTTTGGAAGGTATTATGATGAAGAACGGATCGAAATATGCTGTTGCAGTGCGGAGACCGGATGGTGAGATTGAAGTGAAGACAGAGGAATACAAAAGCACAGTGAAATGGGAAAAACTGACAAAAATCCCGTTTGTGCGGGGAACATTTAATTTTATCGATTCCCTGCTGCTTGGCATGAAGACACTTACCTATTCTGCAAGTTTTATGGAAGAAGAAACCGGAGAAATAATGTCAGCCGAAGAGGCGAAGAAGCAGGAAAAGAAGGAAGAGATTGTGATGGGGATTACCATGGTTCTGGCAGTTGTGATTGCCATGGGACTGTTTATGGTGTTGCCGTATTTTATCTCGGATTTGTTCGCAGGCGTTATCAGATCACGTTTTTTAAGAACCATTTTGGAATCTGTTGTGCGAATTATGCTTTTTGTTCTGTATATCATGGCTGTTTCTAAAATGGAAGATATTCAGAGAACGTTCATGTATCATGGAGCAGAGCATAAATGTATCAATTGTATTGAGCATGGCTTGGAACTGAATGTGGAAAATGTAAGAAAGAGTTCTAAAGAACATAAACGTTGCGGAACCAGTTTTCTGGTGTTTGTCATGATAGTGAGCATCGTAGTATGCTTCTTTATTACAACGGAATCAAGACTGCTTCGTATAGTGCTTCGTCTGGCACTGCTCCCGGTGATTGCGGGGATTTCTTATGAAATCATCAAACTTGCCGGCAACAGCGATCAACCGGTGGTGGAATTACTCAGCAGACCGGGACTTGCCATGCAGCATTTGACTACAAAAGAACCGGATGATGATATGATTGAAGTTGCCATAAAGGCAGTGGAAGAAGTGTTTGACTGGAAAGCATATTTAAAAGAGAATTTTGAGGAGAATTGAGATGACCTTAAAAGAAGCTTATGAATATGGGAAACAGAAGTTGACGGAAGTTCATATCAGTGATGCTGATCTGGACGCATGGTATCTGCTGGAGTATGTAACCGGGGTTTCTCGGGCAATGTACTTTATGGATATGATGCGGGAGATAAAGCAGGATCAGGAAATGCAGTATCGGGAATACATAAAGATTCGGTCGGAACACACTCCGTTGCAGCACATCACAGGCGTGCAGGAATTTATGGGATTGGAATTCTGCGTGAATGAGCAGGTGCTGGTGCCGAGACAGGACACAGAGGTATTGGTTGAACAGGTGTTGCAGGAGTTGAAGCGATGTGGCAGACAGAAGCAGAAGGTTTTGGATATGTGTACCGGGTCCGGCTGTATCCTGCTTAGTATCATGAAATTGTGTAAAGACTGCGATATCATAGGCGTGGGTGTGGATTTGTCGGAAACTGCACTTGATGTTGCAAGAAAAAATGCAGAAAAACTGCAAGCAGACGTGTTGTTTCTTCAGAGCGATTTGTTTGGACAGGTGGAGGAAAAATTTGACATGATTGTGTCGAATCCGCCGTATATTCCTACAAAGGTAATTGAAGAATTGGAAGCAGAAGTAAAACTGCATGATCCGTATCTTGCATTGGATGGAAAAGAAGACGGCCTTTATTTTTACAGAAGGATTGTGGAAGAAAGCCAGAGGTATTTGAATAAAGGCGGGAAACTTTATTTTGAAATCGGACATGATCAGGGAGAGGCAGTCAGCAGGCTGATGAAACAGGCAGGATTTGAAACTGTTACAGTGAAAAAGGATTTGGCGGGACTTGACCGGGTAGTCTTTGGCGTGTACAATGTGTAATAGAAAATATTGGAGGAAATAAAATGTTTGATAAATTAGATGATTTACTCATTCGTTATGAAGAATTGATGAGCGAATTACAGGAGCCGGATGTGGCAAATGATCCGGTGCGTTTTCGGAAACTGATGAAAGAACAGTCGGATCTTGCACCGATTGTAGAAGCATATACAGAGTATAAGAATGCAAAGCAGAATATTGCGGACAGCGAAGAAATGCTGGAAATGGAATCCGACGAAGAAATGCGTGAACTTGCAAAGGAAGAATTATATGAATCAAAGAAACGGGTAGAGGAATTGGAACATGAACTTAAGATTTTGCTTCTTCCTAAGGATCCGAACGATGATAAGAATATCATGGTAGAAATTCGTGCAGGTGCAGGCGGTGATGAATCTGCACTGTTTGCAGCAGAGGTGTATCGTATGTACACGCATTATGCGGAAAGCAGACATTGGAAGACAGAGATGATTTCCTTTAGTGAAAACGGAATCGGCGGATTCAAGGAAGTTGTTTTTATGGTAAGCGGACAGGGCGTGTATTCCAGAATGAAGTACGAAAGCGGTGTACATCGTGTACAGCGTGTGCCGGAGACAGAATCCGGTGGTCGTATTCATACCTCAACCATTACGGTTGCGGTGATGCCGGAAGCAGAAGAAGTAGATGTTGTGATTGATGAAAAAGACATCCGTATTGATGTTATGCGTGCTTCGGGCAATGGCGGACAGTGTGTCAACACAACCGACTCAGCGGTACGTCTGACTCATTATCCGACCGGGATTGTCATCTACAGCCAGACGGAAAAATCACAGTTGCAGAATAAAGAGAAAGCATTCCGCTTACTGCGTTCTAAATTGTATGAACTGGAATTGGAAAAACAGCAGTCTGCGGAAGCAGAGGCAAGAAGAAGTCAGATTGGCACGGGAGACCGTTCTGAAAAAATCCGAACCTATAACTTCCCTCAGGGACGTGTGACGGAGCATCGCATCAAGTTGACCTTATACAAGATTGACAGTGTGATGAACGGTGATCTGGATGAAATCATTGACAGCCTCATTGCAGCGGATCAGGCTGCAAAACTTGCTTCCATGAATGATTAGAATGACTTATTTAATAAAAAATTAATTGAATGACCATACATGGCATGATAAAATACAAAGAAGCGATAAATTACGAGTAGGAGATTAGATATGGGTGGAATTTTTAATTATGACAGTCCGTTAATGACGGCACTTGGCAAAATAGCAGATTTGGTAATCTTAAATCTGTTAACACTGCTGTTTTGTATGCCGATTGTGACAATCGGCGCATCATTGACTGCCTGTCATTATGTTGCTCTGAAAATCAGACGTGGTGAAGGGTATGTAGTGAAGAATTTTTGGAAGTCTTTTAAAGAAAATTTGGGACAGTCGACGTTAATCTGGCTCATTGTGTGTATTAACATGTTGCTGTGTCTGTTTGTTGTGTTCTTCTTTAATGTGGAAGGAACGATGGCTTCTGTTTCAAGAGGTGTTTTGTTGGCAGCGGCAATTTTCTGGGGATTTATTTCATGCTGGGTATTTGCCTTACAGTCTAAGTTTGTTAACAGGATAAGAAATACAATAAAGAATGCGTTTTTTATTTCGTTTCGTTATTTGTTCCGTACAATATTGATGTTGGTCATCAATTTAATTCCGATTGCCGCAATGTTGTTTTTGAGTTTTCAATGGTGGAGTTTACTATTGATGTTCGGCTTTTCGCTGCCGACTTATTTGTGTGCAATGTTATACGACAAAAAGTTTGAACAGCTTGAGGATATGATCCGGGAAAGAGAAGCCGGAGAAACAGCGGAAGCAACAGAAGTGATAGAAGAATACTGATGAAAAAAAGTTGTGTTCCGGACATTGGTTCTGTGAGCACACTTTTTGATTCGGTATATATTATGGAAAACTTAAAAAAAGAAGCAAGGAGTATATAAGGTGGAAGAAATACAGTTCAAACGGACAGAATTGGATGATAAAGGACTGATAGAATCTTATTTTCGCAACTATCCGAGTAGAAGTTGCGAGCGCACATTTGTTAATGCACTTTTATGGTCAAGACATTATCAGGTTCAGTTTGCAGTGATTGAAAATACGTTGGTCTTTCGTTCGACTGATGAGGGAGAATCTTATACTTATCCGGCGGGAGATGAAAAAGATGTGAAGCGTGTACTTGACCGTCTGATGGAAGATACAAAACAAAGGGGGATTCCTTTTGCTTTGTATCATGTGACGGCAGAGCAGTTTGAACAGATAGAGGCGTGGTATCCGAATCGGTTTGAGATTACTTATGACCGGGATGTTGCAGATTATATTTACGAATCTGAGAAACTTTCGACGCTTTCAGGAAAGAAGCTTCATGCAAAACGAAATCATATCAATAAGTTCAGGGCGGAACATGAGGATTGGTGTTACGAAACCATGACGGAGGATAATCTGGAAGAATGTTTCCAAATGGCCTTGAAATGGAGAAATGAGAATCACTGCGACGAAGACCCCGAAAAGAATGCGGAGATGTGTGTGACGTTAAATGCACTTCGGCTGTTCAAAGAGTTGGAACTGACGGGCGGAATTTTGCGGGTAGACGGAGAAATTGTTGCGTTTACCATAGGAGAAGCACTTTGTGAGGATACCTTTGTTGTCCATATTGAGAAGGCATTTGCAGGAATACAAGGGGCATATCCGATGATTAATCAGCAGTTTGTTACACATGAATGTATGCAGTATAAATATATTAACAGAGAAGAAGATACAGGTGCGGAAGGGCTTCGCAGAGCCAAGAAGTCTTACTGCCCGGCATTTTTACAGGAAAAAGGAATGGTAAAGGAGAAGGAACAATGATTGCAGATAAAATGAAACATATGGTAAAAAACAGCTCGGCGATTCGTGCCATGTTTGAAGAAGGAAACCGTTTGGCAAAGATTTATGGGAAGGAAAATGTGTATGATTTCAGTTTAGGAAATCCGAATGTTCCGGCACCACAGGCGGTCAAAGATGCCATTATTGAGATTTTAAATGAAGAAAATCCTGTCGTGCTTCATGGATATACCAATAGCAATGCCGGATATGAAGATGTCAGAGAGGCAGTTGCAGAATCCATCAATGAGAAATTTAAAACCAAATTTACCGGGAAAAATATTGTGATGACGGTAGGCGCTGCGGGAGGATTGAATGTCGCATTTAAGATTTTGCTGAATCCGGGCGATGAAGTGATTGTGTTTGCACCGTATTTTGGAGAATATCGGAGTTATACGGCAAATTATGATGGTATATTGGTGGAAATCTCACCGGACACGGATACTTTCCAGCCAAGACTTGCAGAATTGGAAGAAAAGATTACAGCAAAGACAAAAGCGGTGATCGTGAATACGCCGAACAATCCGACGGGTGTTGTATATTCGGAAGATACGATTCAAAAACTGGCAGCCATTTTGGAGGCAAAGCAGAAAGAGTTTGGTACAGACATTTATCTGATTTCCGATGAACCGTATCGGGAACTTGCCTATGATGGGGTAGAGATTCCGTACTTGACGAAATACTATGCCAACACCATTGTAGGATATTCTTTCAGTAAATCCTTATCTCTTCCGGGGGAACGGATTGGATATCTTGTGATACCGGACGAGGCGGCAGACAGTGCAGATTTGATTTCAGCGGCAAGTGTTGCAACCAGAATTCTCGGATTTGTCAACGCACCGACGCTGCAGCAGAAAATGGTGGTCAGATGTTTGCATGAGCAGACAGACATTTCCTATTATGACAGAAATCGGGAAACACTTTACAATGGTCTGAAAGAATGTGGATTTACCTGCATCAAACCGGAAGGGGCATTTTATCTGTTTGTGAAGTCTCCGATTGAAAATGAGAAAGAATTTTGCGAGGCTGCAAAGAAATACAATATTTTGATTGTACCGGGAAGTTCTTTTGGCTGTCCGGGATATGTGCGTATGGCAGATTGGGTGGCTTATGAAACTATTGTAAATTCATTGCCAAAATTTAAAGAACTTGCAAAGGAATATTTTTGATTATAAGGGGAGAGAGAATATGCTGAAATTAATTTTACAGGGCATGGCAGTTGGAATTGCCAATATTATACCGGGGGTCAGCGGTGGCACCATGATGGTAGCAATGGGATTGTATGATAAGTTGATTCATTCCATTACCCATTTGAAGAGTGAGTTTAAGAACAGCTTGAAGTTGCTGGTTCCGATTTTTGCAGGGGCAGGACTTGCAATCGTGCTGTTATCCAGATTGTTCGAGTATTTGCTTGCAAATCACCCGATTCCGACAAATTTTGCGTTCTGCGGACTGATTGCAGGAAGTCTGCCGTTTATCTTTAAAAAGGTACAAGGGAAAAAGGTAACGGTAGGGAAAGCGATTCCGTTTCTCGTATTCTTTGCACTGGTCCTTTTCATGGCGGTGCTTGGAAATACAAGTGGTGCTGACGCAGATGTCAGTTTTACGGTCATTAATGTGCTCAAACTCTTAGTAGTCGGAATCATCGCTGCTGCAACTATGGTAGTTCCGGGAGTCAGCGGTTCCATGATGCTGATGCTTCTGGGATATTATGATACGATTATTGCAACCATCAATGATTTCATTGATGCGATACTGGCATTTGACATGGCAGAAATCATGACAGCAGTGGGAATATTGGTTCCGTTTGGTATCGGTGTTGTGATTGGGATTTTTCTGATTGCAAAATTGATTGAATTTATATTTGCAAAGGCAGAAACGCATGCGTATTTTGCCATTATCGGTTTGATCATGGCATCTCCGATTGCAATTTTGCTAAAAACAGACTGGAGCAGGTTTTCTGTGCTGACTTTGGTTATCAGTGCCGGTACATTTGTTGCAGGATGGTTTGCGGCAAGTAAACTTGGCGGAGAATAATATCTTGTATTTTACGTTGACATGGAGGAATAAAATTCTTATAATTTACATATAAGAAAAACGAGGTGAAGCGTATGCAGATGAAACAAAGAGATGAAGTAAAGAGAAGTAAGTTATGGGTTGCCGTCATGTCGGTGTCCAGTGTCATTATTATCGTGTTGGTTGCCTGCCTGGTGAAAAAGTCTATTACGCATAATCCGTTAGAAGGGGAATGGCTTGCCGAAGATGAAACCTATCGTCTGGAAGCAGATGACGATGAGATTACAATTGAAACGACAGTAAACGGACATCTGATAGAAGTGGACTTTTCTTACACACTGGCGAAGAAAGACAAGATTTTGACACTGAAGTCCAACGCAATGGAATATGCAGAGGCTGCAGAGGATACAAATGGTGCTCTGACTGCCGGTGAGGTTGCAGATGCCGTGAGCGAGTTGGCTGCAAGCTACAATTACAGTGTAGAGAGAGGAAAACTGACGTTGACAGAACGTGAATTTGGAAACAGGTTGATATTCACAAGGATAGAGGAATAAGAGTTCGCTTGCGAACTCTTTTTTCGACGTTAAGTGCGAAAAAAAGGAGGATTTTTTATGAAGCGGGAAGACACAAAGGTCATTCGGGTTGGAAATGTAAAAATTGGAGGAGGAAATCCGATCGCCATCCAATCTATGACAAATACAAGAACAGAAGATGTAGAGGCAACGGTTGCCCAGATTTTAGCGTTAGAAGCAGTAGGATGTGAGATTATCCGTTGTGCAGTTCCTAATATGGAAGCGGCAAAGGCACTTGCTGAGATTAAGAAACGGATTCATATTCCGCTTGTGGCAGATATTCATTTTGATCATAAACTTGCCATTGCTGCCATTGAGAATGGGGCAGACAAAATCCGCATTAACCCGGGGAACATCGGTGACAAGGAGCGGGTGCGACAGGTTGTGGAAAAGGCGAAAGCGTGTCAGATACCGATTCGTGTGGGAGTCAACAGCGGTTCGCTGGAAAAAGAACTGGTCGCAAAATATGGCGGTGTGACGGCAGAAGGAATTGTGGAGAGTGCACTGGATAAGGTGACCCTTATTGAGGACATGGGATATGATAATATCGTAGTCAGCATTAAATCTTCGGATGTCTTAATGTGTGTGAAAGCTCACGAACTGATTTCCGAGCAGTGCCCGTATCCGTTACATATCGGAATTACAGAATCAGGAACAATCCTTTCCGGCAATATCAAGTCATCTGTGGGACTTGGAATTATGTTGCATCAGGGGATTGGAGATACGATTCGTGTATCCTTGACGGGGGATCCGTTGGAGGAAATAAAATCAGCGAAATTGATTTTGAAAACCTTAGGACTACGAAAAGGCGGTATCGAGGTTGTTTCCTGCCCGACTTGTGGAAGAACGAAGATTGATTTGATCGGGCTTGCGAATCAAGTAGAAAATATGGTGGCAGATATCCCGTTAGACATTAAGGTGGCAGTTATGGGCTGCGTGGTGAACGGACCGGGAGAAGCAAAAGAAGCAGATATCGGAATTGCCGGAGGCATAGGTGAAGGACTACTCATCAAAAAAGGTGAGATTGTGAAGAAAGTAAAAGAAGAAGCATTATTGGAAACTCTCAGAGAGGAATTGATTCACTGGGAGGAGTAGAAAAAGGAGAACGAATGAGTAAATTGTTTTTTGAAGTATTTCCGACGTTAAAAGTGAAGGAGAATATGCACGTTTTGTTTGAAGATGTGGAGGTTTTGAAGGTGACGACTAATTCCGACAGAACCTATCTGCATATTCATTTTTTGAGCACTCATTTGATTGAAAAGAAGCAGGTGTATGATATGGAAAACTGCATCAAAGAACAATTATTCGGACGCATTTCTATTTGTGTGGAACTGGTGGAAACCTATCGTCTTTCCGGACAGTACACACCGGAGAATCTGTTGAAGGAATACAGGGAAAGTATTTTACTGGAGTTGAAGCAACGAAGTGTTGTAGAGCACAATGTGTTTGCAAATGCTGTCTGCCGGTTTGACGAGGGAAATGTAATGACAATAGAGTTTGCAGATACCCTTGTGGCAGAAGGTAAGTCAGAATCGATTTTCACGCTTTTGAAGGATATTTTTGAAGTGCGTTGCCAAATTCCGGTGGATATCAGGGTGCAGTACCGTAAAGTGGAAAAGAGTAAAATGCAGGAGTATAATGCCCTTCGTCTGCAGCAGGAAATCAATGCCATTGTAGATGCAAATGCGGAAAAACAGGCAGAAATGAATGCAGAAAAGAAAGCATTGCAGGAGGCGAAGAAGGCAGAGAAGGAAGAAAAGAAAGCGAAGGCGGCAGCTTATGCGAAGCGACAGGAACAATATCGGAATCCTAACAAACCTGCGGACCCGAATGTTATATGCGGAAAAGATTTTGATGATGACCCTATTGAACTTCGAACCGTCATCGGGGAAATGGGAGAAATCACCTTCCGAGGACAGATTATCAGTTTAGATACAAGGGAAATTCGGAATGAAAAGACGATTGTCATGTTTGCGGTAACGGATTTTACAGACACGATCATGGTGAAAATGTTTGTGAAAAACAAGGATCTTCCGAGTGTTTTGGCTGAGGTTCAAAAAGGGATATTTGTGAAGATCAAGGGCGTAACAGTCATTGACAAATTTGACCATGAGCTGACTATCGGTTCGGTGACGGGAATGAAAAAAATTCCAAGTTTTGTGACGAAACGAAAAGATACATCACCGGAGAAAAGGGTAGAGTTGCATTGTCATACAAAGATGAGCGATATGGATGGTGTGTCGGATGCTAAATCTCTTGTGAAGCAGGCACATGATTGGGGACACCCTGCCATCGCTATTACGGATCATGGTGTGGTTCAGGCATTTCCGGATGCCAATCATTATGTAATGGATGATTTAGACAAAGAGGATCCGTTTAAGGTTATTTATGGGGTAGAGGCTTACTTAGTAGACGATCTGCACGATATTGCGGTGCGTGCGAAAGAGCAGACTTTGCAAGATACCTATGTGGTGTTCGATATAGAAACCACAGGATTCAGTTCGGTGGAGGATCGGATTATTGAAATCGGTGCAGTGAAGGTCAGGCAGGGTGAGATTGTAGATTCTTACAGTACTTTTGTAAATCCGGAGATTCCGATACCGTTTGAGATTTCCAATCTGACAAGTATTACGGATGAGATGGTCATGGATGCACCGACGATTGATATGATTTTGCCGGAATTTCTGACTTTTGTGGACGATGCCGTACTGGTGGCTCACAATGCAGGATTTGATGTGGGATTTATCGAGCAGAACTGCAGAAAGTTGGGGATAGAAAGCGATTTTACCTATTTGGATACGGTAGCGCTTGCCCGCGTGCTTCTGCCGACCTTATCAAAATATAAATTGAATATTGTCGCAAAAGCATTAGGAATTTCCTTGGAAAATCATCACCGTGCAGTAGATGATGCAGGTGCGACAGCAGAGATTTTTGTGAAATTTGTAACGATGCTTAAAGAGGAAGGGATTACTACCCTTACGGAAGTGAATGAGTTTGGCGCAGCAAATCCCAATGCCATTAAAAAAATGCCGACTTATCATGCGATTATCCTTGCAAAGAATGATGTGGGACGTGTGAATCT
This sequence comes from uncultured Faecalimonas sp., assembly GCA_964642785.1. GTDB lineage: Bacteria > Bacillota > Clostridia > Lachnospirales > Lachnospiraceae > Faecalimonas. The sequence continues at coordinate 678 of CAZXQK010000008.1, read as the reverse complement.
GTACCGTCTGATTTCGCTTTCACATTTGAAATATTTTGCAAGACGGCCGAGAATCCCGAAAAGTGAGTTTGTGAAATATCGGGAAGGACTGATTTTAGGGAGCGCCTGTGAGGCGGGAGAATTGTATCGTGCTATTTTGGGTAATCAATCGGATGAAGCGATTGCAAGGCTGGTCGATTTCTATGATTATTTAGAGATTCAGCCATTGGGGAACAACCGGTTTATGGTAGAGAGTGATAAATATGAGCAGATACAGTCGCAGGAAGATTTGAAGAATATTAATCGGAAAATCGTGAAACTTGGGGAAGAATTTCATAAGCCGGTCGTGGCTACCTGTGACGTGCATTTTTTGGAACCGGAGGACGAGGTGTATCGCCGGATTGTAATGACAGGTCAGGGATTTACGGATGCAGACAATCAGGCACCGCTGTATCTTCGGACAACGGAAGAAATGTTGGAAGAATTTGCTTATCTGGGAGCAAAGAAAGCTTATGAAGTGGTAGTAACCAATACAAATGTCATTGCAGACCAGATTGAAAAGATTTCTCCGGTCAGACCGGACAAGTGTCCTCCTGTGATTGAGGATTCGGACAGGCAGCTTCGTGAGATTTGTTATCGTACGGCACACAATATGTACGGAGAAGAACTGCCGCATATTGTAGTGGAGGGTATCTTCAC
>CAZXQK010000007.1:11540-15404 GCA_964642785.1 uncultured Faecalimonas sp. | reverse complement strand
GAACATTTTAGAGACAGAGATATTTTTGAAATATTAGACAGCAAGGAAGAAGTAATCGGAAAATGTGTATTCCATAACGACAATGATGCTATTGATAATCAAGTAGTCAATATGATTTTTGAAAACGGAACGACAGCACATTTGACGATGTGTGCTTTTTCTGAGCGTTGTTATCGTTATATCAAGGTACATGGAACCAAGGGCGAGATTCATGGAGATGCAGAGACAGGGATTTTATATTTAACAGAATATGGAAAACAAGAAATACAAATAGATGTTAACAAATTGTCAGATCGTATCTTGGATGACGGACACGGTGGTGGAGATTATTTTCTGTATCGAGATTTTATTGATTATATAACAGTTGATTCGCCAAGCTTGACACGTACTACAATTGATGATTCTATTGAAAGTCATTTGATGGGATTCAAGGCAGAAGAAAGTCGTGTTTTAGATGGTAAGCCAATGAAAATCGAGTAGAATATGGAGGATTAAAATGAGTCAAGGAAGACTAAAAGATATGTATATGGGACTTAAAGTGGGAATTTCCTCAGAAGGTTCCAAGTTAAAATATGTGTCGTATCAAATAGAGGAGGGAGGATGCATCTGTTGTTGCACGAGATGATGATTTGATTGCCAGATTTAATATTAGGCATTTGGGGGGTACAAAAAACTAAGGTACTTCGTCGGAAGACGGGAAAAAGTAAAGTGTGTAACCTCAAATAGTGCTGAAAAGTGTAAAAAGATATAAAAGAAAAGAATAACGATATTATATAAAAAATGATAAAATTACTATGAAATAATAAAAAATAGCGAGCAAATTATACAAAATAAAGGGAGGGAATTGTAAAAATATTGCTGATTCAGTTCAAGAAAGGGGAAGAATATGCATTTATTAAAACGGGAATTCAAAAAAGGAAAATACAAAAAGATTACAGGCGGCGTTTTGTGCCTGGCGATGATTTTGGGAATATTTACCGGTTGCAAAAATCAGGACAGCGTACAAAATGGAACTGTGAAATTGTGGTGGGCATACAACACGGAAAATTTTATGCAGGATATGGAATATGATCTGGAACGGGACTACACACTTCGCATGTCCGGAATAAGAGGGGATGTAGAATCAGTGCAGCTTATGATCACACCGCAAAATGATATTTCAAATTTCACATTAGAAATGGATGATATTGAGGATGAAAAAGGGAATATCATAGGAAAAGATAAGTTTGAGGTGCTGGCAGAACATTATGTGGAAGTATCCGTTTCCAATGAAGAGGATGCCTATTTGGGGTTTTATCCGGATGCTCTGGTGCCGATGTCCAATTATTCATTCAGAAGACATAATCATATAGAGGCAGGGCAGAATCAGGGTATATGGGTCAATCTTACAATAGACGAGAATACGGAAGCCGGAACATATACAGGAAACGGCATATTAACATTAGACGATGAAACCTACGAAATACCGGTGGAGGTTCTTGTGTATGATGTTACGATGCCGCAAGAGGTACATCCTCAGTCTTCTTTTGATATATGGTACGAACAGATAGCGAAAGGAGAGGGTAATAATGCAGATGCAGACATGTCGTTGGCATATTTCAATGAACTGGTAGAACATCGTGTCATGCCTCTTTCACTGCCGGATGAATATGAAGCTAATTATACCAAGTGGCTCAACTATGTGGTAGAAAATATGGCGGACAATCCTAAAATTTCGTCATACGGTATTCCTTACAAAAGGACAGCGGATGGAACGTTGGATGAAAAAGATTTTTACGGTCTCATTGATATGATGGTGGAAAAAAATATAGAACTTCTTGAGGCCGGAAACAATATCGATTTATTCAAGAAAGCCTTCTGTTATTTTGGAAGTATTTGTGACGAACCGTCTGCAGACAAATATCCGATCGTAAGAGATACGGATTTGATCGTAACCAACACAAAGAAGGAACTGGCAAAGAAATTGGAACAATATCCAGACGTTCAGGAAAGTCTGCTGTCGTTAAAACATGTGGTAACCACTACCTACAATGAGACTCTGGTCGGAACGGATGAAGTGGGAGGCGTTCAGACCTGGTGTCCGCTTTTTGACAAATTTAATTCTGCAGAGTTCAGAAGTTTAATGAAGGAACGTCAGCAGTCTACAGAGCGGGCAAAGGGAGAAAATGTCTGGTGGTATGGCTGTATCAATCCTACTTCGCCATTCCCTTCTTATCATGTAGATGCAAATCTTATCACGTCAAGAACATTGATGTGGATGCAGTATGATTATGGTGTGGAAGGAAATCTGTTTTGGAACACCTGCTATTATCAGGGATATCAAAATGGTTCCTACGTGTCGAGAGATGTATGGAGCAATCCACTGTCATGGGAAGACTGTAATGGCGATGGAATGCTGATGTATCCGGGAAAAGAATATGGTGTAGACGGACCGATTTCCACGTTAAGATTAGAATCCATCCGGGAAAGTAATGAGGATTACGAGTATCTCTGGCTGTTCGAACAGAGGATTCAGGAATACAACGAGCAGAACGGAACAACTCTTTCTGCTAATGAACTGTTACAGCCTTATTACAGTAAGTTATATAAAAATATGACTCCGTATACAGACGCAGAACAGTTTTCCGAGACCAGAACAAAACTTCTGGAAACTTTGGAAAAAATTTATCAGGACATTCATGAAGTAAAGAATTTAGAAAAGTAATCAAAAAATGGAGGTAGCAGATATGGTAAAATGCATGAAAAAAGGAATGGCACTGCTCATGACACTGACAATGGCATCGGCATTATTGACAGGTTGTGGAGAAAACAGCAAGAAGGATACTGCTGAAGGAGAAGAAAGCAAGGTGGTACAGGTAAAGATGTACAAGGCAGGATATGGAGATGAATGGCTGACGGCAATGATCGAGGCTTTTGAGGAAACTTATAAAGAAGAAGGTTACAAAGTGGAAATTCTGGAAAGTTCAGCAACAACCAGTTCCTCCGCGGAACAGGAAATATTATTAGGTCCGGGGAAAAATGAAACGGATTTATATTTTGTAAGCGGCATCAGTGTGGATAAGATGATTGACGGTTCAAAGAAGGTTCTTCGCTCGGAGGATGAGGTTCTGTTAGAGTCATTGGAGGATGTATATAACAGTCCGGCTGTCGGAATGGATAAAAAAGAAGAGAGCAGGACGATTGCAGAAAGATTATATTTTGGTGACGATACCTGTCTTTATTATACGGGGAGTAAGGAACAATGGAAGAATATCCCGTACTGCATCGCCTGGGGAACGGGAGCAACCGGATTGGTTATGAATGATTCCGTTATGGAGAAGTATGGCTTATCGACTCCGTTAACATCGGATGAACTGTCAGAGACACTGAAGACCATATCTGCTAAAGGTAAGGCTGATGGTGTATATCCGTATGCATGGGCGGGTAATAATGCACCGGGATATTGGAATTATCTTTTTGAAAATTGGTTTGCACAGTACAGCGGAGCAGAGGCATACAATAACTTTTGGGCAACCATGCCTGCTTCAGGAGATGTGAATCAGGACGGATGGCAGGTTTATGAGGATAAGGGCATTTTGGAATCTTTGAAGGGCATGGAAAAAATCATGAATCTCAACTATGCTGCAGACGGTGCAATAAACATGACACATTTAGAAGCACAACATCAGCTGCTAACGGGCAAAGCGGCATTTATGGTATCTGGTGACTGGATGCTTTGTGAAATGAAAAACGAGTATTTTGAAGAAGCATCAAACGTTACCATGTTAAAAACACCGGTGTTGTCATCCATAGGAAAAGAAAGCGGAATTGATGATTCGGCATTACATACAGTTGTAGAAATGATTGATAACGGAGAGGAGGATC
>CAZXQK010000007.1:0-11530 GCA_964642785.1 uncultured Faecalimonas sp. | reverse complement strand
AGGCAATTCGCTCAGCCGTAAACGGTATTGGAGATGAGGGCATTGCAAGAGTCAGAAGTGCAAGAAACATGTATACAAGTATCGGAAATTCACATTTAGCGGCAATTCCTTCTTATTCAGATGCAAAGACTGCCGCGAAGGCATTTTTGAGATTTATGTACAGTGAAGACGGATGTCGTATCTACAGAGAACATGCGTATGCGGAACTTCCAATCTCCAGCGAACACAACGATGCTGTACAGACTCATTTTCAGGAATCTCTGTTAAACGTTACAGGAAACGGAGCAGCCACGACATTGTTTGAGAACAGTAATGCTTCTAAGGTAAGATCAAGTGCAGGGATGCTGCTGTTCAATTACAGCGGATGTGCAAGTCCGAATACATTTATGACAATGATGAAAGAGAAGAACTTTACGGCTGAGTATATTTATGAAAAAGAACTTGCTTATGTAAAGGCAAATTGGGAGACTTATATTTCTTATATAGGCGAATAGACAGGGAGGCGTTGATTTTGCGAAAGACGAAAAGCAGACAGTTGACAAAACATCAGAAAGATATCCGGTTCGTATGGCTTATGCTGGCTCTGCCTATCCTGCAGTTTATTATATTCTGGATTGTGCCTAACATCAGTTCCATATTGATGGCGTTTCAATATCCGAATTCTGACGGATTCACATGGATTAATTTTAAACGTTTTATCGACGAGTGGACAAAAGAAGGAAGCGGGCTGCCACAGACTTTTATGAATACGATCATTTTGTTTTTCTGTACAAATTTTATTAATTTGCCGATCGTAATGTTTCTGTCCTTTGTGCTGTTTAAGAAAATACCGGGGCACAGAGTGTTTCGTGTTATCTTTTATCTTCCGTCCATCATAGGCGGAAGTGTTACGGCAGCACTCTTCCGATATGTGGTGTCTACAAACGGACCGGTAGAGCACGTGCTGGATTGGCTTGGAGTAGGTTATTCCAAACAGTTGTCACTGCTTGGAGATGGGAATACGGCATTTTTGATGGTCATTATATATAGTTTGTGGACAGGTGTGGGATTGAACATGATCATGCTGACAGGCGCCATGAACAGGATACCGGAGGAAGTGTTTGAATCTGCAAGATTAGACGGCATCGGTTTTTGGCGGGAATTTATTCAAATCGTATGTCCGCTTATCTGGCCGACACTTACGACGTTATTGATATTTGGTATGGCAGGAGTGTTTACAAATTACGGAGCAGTCATGCTGCTGACACCTAACATATCCGAGGCTTCTACCATAGGGTGGTATATCGTCCGTTATACCATGAATGCGGGAACAGGGCTGACAAATGAAGTGTACAATTATCCTGCGGCAGTCGGTGTTATATTTACCGTAATAGGTCTGCCTATGGTACTGTTTGTAAAATGGCTGTGTGAACGCATTTATTCAGATGTGGAATATTAGGAGGAAAAGGCAGTGAAGACGAGACATGTATTTACAAAAAACTGGCGCAGGCGTGGTAAGGGTGAAAAGATCATACTCAGCATCATGCTGGTCGTATTTGTTATTTATGCGGCATCGCTTTTATATCCTTTGGTCTGGGCGGCATACAACTCTCTGAAAACGGGACGTGAATTTAATGAAAATCAGTTCGTGTTACCGACAGTTCTTCAGTGGAAGAATTATGTATCGGCGTTCTCGGTCAAAGTTGGAAATACAAGTTTGATCCGTGCATTCTTTAACAGTATCTGGATGACGGCACTATCTGTTGTGTGCGGGCTGGTATTTTCAGCTATGACGGCATATGTGGTGGCAAAGTATAAATTTAAAGGTTCCGGTATCATTTATGCCGTGGCAGTTTTTATTCAGATAATACCCCTTGTGGGGAATATGCCGGCTACCTATAAATTAATGCATTCAACCCTTGGAATTGCAAATAATCCACTATTATTCTGGGTAACCTGGTGCAGCGGATTTGGGTTTTCGTTTTTGATGTTATATGGAGCATTTAAAAATGTGAGCTGGACATATGCAGAAGCGGCAATGATGGATGGAGCGAACAGATTCCAGCTGTTTTATAAGGTTATGATTCCCATGACAAGACCGATATTGGTGTCGCTTGCAATTATCAATTCCATCAGTGCATGGAATGACTACATGACACCGTATTTATATATGAATGAATATCCGACCCTTTCTCTGGCTGTTTATGAACTGTCAGAGGATGCGGTACGTGTGGGTATTCCTTTGTACTTTGCAATTATTGTTATTTCTATCATACCTACGATGACAATTTTTGTTATTTTCCAAAAGACAATTATGGAAAATGTAACAACAGGAGGACTGAAAGGTTAGGGAGGAAAGAGATGTCAAGGAAAAAGAAAACGATTTTCATCGTGATTGCGTGTGTAGCGCTGGCAGTTGTGGCGTCGGCAATTGTGATCATCTGTTCTCTGAGCAGAAAAGAAAGCGGAGATTTAAAAATTAAACTATTGCAGAATATCCCTGAAGCATATATTGGAGAAACCTATGATGTAGGAAAGATCATTGAACAGGAAAAGGGTGTTCAATATTCTATGAATGCTTATTATCAGAACTATTATGAGATGAAAGAATATGTAGTAACGACTAAGGGATTGACCTTTTGTCCAAAGGAAGAGTTTGACATCAGCGTGGAGATTTTTGCGTCCAAAGGTCGTCAAAAGGTTAGAAAGATCATAGAAGTTCCGGTTACATATCAGGCAGATGCCATTGATGCACTGTTGGAAAGTAATGGAACATTAGGCTGGGCGGATACCGGAATCGTAAAAACGCTTACCCGGGATGAAATATACCTGAAAGCGGAAGACTCGCATACGGCATTGGATGTCAGTTTCCGTGGATCGGATTCTCATGATTTTGGGACTACATTGTTTGGACTGGCACATTTCAGACTTGTGGAATTGTGGTCAGATCAGACATGGGATAATGCCGTTCTTACATTTTGGGTATACAATCCTATGCCGGAATCTTTTGAATTTCAGTTGCGCATATCGGATTCTCAGACAGGATTAGTGGACACAGATTGGAATCATGATGAGAGTGCGTACAGACAGATTGCGGAACCGGGAGAATGGACACAGGTATGTTTTTCCATGCGTAAACTTGGAATCACACATCCGCTTACAGTGACAGAGGATCTGACGAAAAATGATACTCTTAATGTTAAGATTCAATACGCAGGCAGAGCGGACTGGCAGTCTATGGAGAATCTGTATGATTACCAATTATATATAGATGGCGTGGATATCGTGGATGCCTCGAATTTTCCGGAGCTGGATACGGAAATGGAAACTTCAAACGAAACTGTCGAACAGGGATGGGAGAATATGCCACAGGATAAAGGCTGGCAGGGAGTTGTCACGAAATACAACTATCATGTAATACAGGGAGAAGGAAGTACCTGCTCGCTGCAGGCAGATTTTGGCAGTTCCTCAGGTTTAGAAAAGCCGTTTTTGGTACTGTCTCCGGAGTCGGCACTTGCATCAGGAACTATATCACAGTTACCAAATATGAATGGTGGAACTTTATCAGCATATTTCAGATTTGAAAATATGAAACCGGAAGTATCGGTGGACATTTATCGGAGTGCAGGAAATGAATGGGTCAACAGTACGTTATGTCCTATGGAATTAAGCAGTGTAGGAAACGGATGGTATCTGGCAACTCTGGATGTGAGCAATCTTGTTTTTGATGGCATGGACAGTGATGAGATCATACGTATCCGATTCCACTTTACAGGAGTAAATAAAAACTCCAGAGTGTATATGGACACTGTGAAATTTGAAGCAAAAAATGTGAAACGTATATTTGAGGATGCAGAGAAAGACTGGATTAATCTTGCCACGGATACAGGACAGACCAATGTCGCACTGAACCGTGTACAGGATCATTTAAAAGCAGAAGGCAGTGTGTTGTCAGCGAAACTGAAAGCTCCGTCAGATGCGGTGGGAAGATTGTGGTTCAGTCCGGAACAATCGCTGATCAATCAAAGTATCAAGACTCTTCCTGATATGAGAAAGGGTGTGCTGCATGCATGGTTTTATTTTGGAAATCAGACACCGGCTGCATCGGTAAAACTGTATAATCAGCAGTGGGGAAGTTCCAGGGAAGTGGCCTTTAGTTTTGAAGAAAAAGGCGGAGGCTGGTATTACGGAACAATATATAATACCTTGTTTTATGGATATGAAAAGGGTGACAGTTCTAAAATTATCAGAATCGAACTTATCATTCCGCAAAATTACGAGGTGTATATAGATGGTTTCATGAGTTATCCGGATGAAACATATGATGTCAAAGTGAATTATGCAGATTTGTTTCAAAGTGCAGATATTACGGTAAATGCAGCACAATATGAAATGGCAGGGAAGCTGCATATATGGGCACAGGGCGGAGCCGGTTACCCGATAGTAGAATGCAGTTATGTTCTTCCGATAGATTTGAGTGCCCATTCGAACATCACTTTTGATGTGAAATCCAATGAGGATGCATGGCGCTGGGTCGGTATCAGATTAGTTTCGCAGGATCAGAATGGCAATCTGACAACCAGTCAGGAATTGGGATACGATTATGCATCCAAAGACTGGAACAGTATTTCATTTGCACTTTCCTCTTTCGAACATGTTGATCTGAAGAATATCGTAAGGATCGATCTGATCGTAAATTGTGATGATGTATTGGAAAACGGAAAGACCGCACATTACTATTTTGACAATCTGGCAGTCATTGTAACGGATCCGCCGCTTACACCGTCGAATCCAAAGGCCAAAGAAGAGGATCAGGACTTGCTTGCAGGCAGTTTTACGACGGGCGGAATCATCAATGGTGTAAATGGAATCATGAAAGTGTCGGCTGATGACACAGGCGAATTATCAGGAAACAGCGCATTGCTGATATGGGCCAACGGACAGAGCGGATGGCCGAATGCAACATTTGTATTTACTGAGGAACAAGACTGGAGTGAACAAAATGTATTGAGTCTGGATACCAAATTTGTCCATGCATATCAATGGTTTTCGGTAGAACTTGTCGGATACAACGACACGAAACTGGTGTACAGCAAAGCGGTAGGGGTGGATACAGGTGATAGCGGCTGGAACACATCGGTTATTGAACTGTCACGGTTTGAAGGTGTGGATCTGTCGAAAATCTATGGATTCAGAATTACGGTAAATATGCAGGATGAACTGGTGGAAGGAAAATTGGCACAGGCATATATTGATCATGTTCATCTGGATACAGATCGTGACCTGAAGGAAAAAACAAGTGGAGATGTCCTTAGCAAGGCAACCTTGGTTTATGGACCTTCGTTTACGGATCGTGCAGATTATGCATATACTGATAAATGCGAGGACGTCAGTGGAAAAGGAAGCGGATACAGTTGGAAATTCTCGGGAAATGCGAATGCAGACGGATGGCCGTCGGTACAGTTGTCATTAGGAGAGCGTCATGATTTAAGCAATCTGAACGTACAGTTTGATGTGAAATTTACATGTGATGGTGCATCACCGAAACAGTGGATATCAATTACACTGCAGGGGAGTGACTGGCAGGATGTTATAGACGAATACGGAACAGATGTTACAGGAGACGGATGGCACACGGTAACTGTTTCCGCATCTGATTTTCATCTGAAGAACGGTAAGAATCTGACGGATGTTGAACTGATCAAGTTTACCTTTAATTTCGACGACAACAAGGGGCATCGTCAGGAGGTATATATCGATAATTTGAAATTTGTACCATAAAGAACCGGATTGTTACGGGAGAAAGCGGATATTAAGAAGGGAGAAGAAAAATGTCTTGGCATTTTAACATACAGGATTCAGCAGCAGAAGAACTTTTGGATCAGTTGATGTTTCAAGCAGATCCAAATATGGAATTCATATGCAAACAAAGTCAGAAACAGGGATTAAGGATAGAAAAAAACGGCAACCGGGTGGTCATAGAACATGACCGCCGGGTTGAACTGTTTCGTGGTCTGGGACTTGCAGTTGAACATATGAACAAAGAGAATTTTATCTTGGAACAAAAACGGAGTTTTGACAGGAATGGAGTGATGCTGGACTGTTCCCGCAACGGTGTTCCGAAGGTATCGACAGTTAAAAAGTTCATCAGGCATATGGCTGTTATGGGGTTGGATACGCTTATGCTCTATACGGAAGATACCTATGAAATACCGGAGTATCCGTATTTCGGATATATGCGCGGCAGATATGCCCAGCAGGAATTGAGGGAAATCGTTGATTATGCTGAGAAGTTTGGGATTGAGCTGATTCCATGTATACAGACTTTGGCGCATCTTCAGGGAATGCTGCGCTGGCCGTGTTTCGAAGATGTACATGACTGCAATGATATTCTGCTGTGTGAGGAAGAAAAGACTTATGATTTGATCGAGGCTATGATTAAGAGCTGCCGTGATTCATTCAAAAGTAACAGAATACACATAGGTATGGATGAAGCGTTTATGATGGGATTTGGAAAATACAGATTTTCACATGATCCGTTGGAGAGAGAAGCAATCTTTTGCAGGCATATAGAACGGGTAAATCAAATATGTGAAACATATCATTTTGAACCTATGATTTGGAGCGACATGTTTTTCAGAATGGCATTTCAGGGAGAATATGCATGTGCTGACGACAAGGCAATAGCACCTGAAGTGATTGAAATGTTGAATAAAAACGTGGAACTGGTATATTGGGATTATTACAATACAGAAAAAGAAGCATATGTGAAATCCATAGAGCAACATCAAAAATTCCCTAATAAACTGATGTTTGCAGGTGGAGTCTGGCGCTGGATAGGATTTGCCCCTAATCTCAGATACAGTTTTCGGGCATCTTATGCGGCACTGTCGGCATGCAGAGAAAAAAAGATAAAAGATGTTCTGTTGACAGCCTGGGGTGACAATGGAAATGAAGCTTCCTTTTTTGATATCCTTCCTATCATGCAGTTGTACGCAGAAATGAACTATACAGATTCTGTTTCAAAAGAGTATCTGGACAGACGATTTTCCGTATGTACAGGTGAAAGTTTAGACGATATGTTATTATTGGATCTGCCGAATTGTCCGGAGACAAAGGAGCATGGAGCCGCTGTAAATCCATCGAAATATATTCTGTATCAGGATGTTTTAGGTGGCTTGATGGAAAAGCATATCTCTGCATCCTATCCGGAGTATTACCGGGATGTGGCAGAAAAATTACATGGTGCCGCAAAACGCAGCAACGGATATGCGTATCTGCATGATATGCTGGCAGAATTATGTTCTGTTTTGGAGCTGAAGAGTATAGTGGGGATAGATTCTCAGATTTATTATAAAAGGAAGGATAGAGCAGGATTAGAAAAAATTGCAGAAGAGATTCTGCCGGAACTTCTGATCCGTCTGAAGAGATTTCACAAAGCATTGGAAAAACAATGGAATATGGAAAATAAGATATTTGGCTATGAGGTGTTAGATCTTCGCATCGGCGGTATTGAGTCCAGAGTGACAACATCCATAACCAGGATCAGGCAATATCTCCAGGGAGAAATTACAAATCTGGAAGAGTTGGAAGAAGAGAGACTTTATTTTGACTGCAGAGAAAATGAAGATGAAATGAAATCCATGAGTTATAATCTATGGATGCCGGTCGCTTCGGCAAATTTAATATAAAAGTTATGAAATGAGGATATTGGGGTATGGACGGAAACTTTAGAGATACAGACAGGGAATATGTGATTGAAAATATGTACCCTTTGAGACCATTGATCAATTATATTTGGAATGAAGAATATGTACTGAGTGTTGACCATATGGGACAGGGACATGGGTTTGCATCGGTAGGAGAAGGTATGAGAAGAAGTCTTGTGATACCTGAGGAAGGAAGCAGACTCGTATATATCAAGGATGAAAACAGTGGTAAATTCTGCTGTATGAATAAATCTTTTGGAGAAGATAAATTAACAGAGTATCGTTGTCATGTGGGCATAGGTTATCAGAAAATTGTTGGACAATATCAGGATGTAAGATGCAGTTTTTCCCTGACCGTTCCTACAAAGGGGAAGGCGGAACAGTGGAAGATCTGTTTGGAAAACAAATCTGTTTACCGAAAAAAACTGGCCGTGTATGTACATGCAAAACTTTTGGTAAATGAAACAGGTCATACTTCCTATAATATAAGTGATTGGAATGACAAGGTCGGGGGACTGTATTTTTCACATATCGCCTATCGTGCGGATCATCCTTACAGCGGGGTGTATTTGTGCGCAGATGAAAGGGTATCGTCCTATTGTACATCTGAAGCAAGATTCAGAGGCTTGTATCATACCTATCAAAATCCTATAGGCATAAAGGAGGACAAACTGGATAACAGAGGTTCTTCCTACGATGATTCTACTGTGGCCGTATTACAATTTGTGCTGGAAATGGAGCCGAATGAAATCAAAGAAGTGCATATTGTGGCAGGACTTACAGAAGATGCAGACAGTGCGGCAAAAGAAGCTGCTTACTATCTGAATGAGTGTAGGTTTGAAGATACGATCGAACAGCGAAACAAAGATTTTACCGGGATAGAAGGGACTTACCAGCTGAATAGTGGTAATCCATATCTGGACCGGCTTGTAAATGTCTGGTTGAAAAATCAGATTCAGTTAGGAAAGACGTGGGCGAGAGTCTATGGAAAAGGTGTAAGAGATATTCTTCAGGATGTAACGTCGTTTGTGTCAATGGATACTTCCGTTGCGAAGCAGAAGATCAAAGATTGTCTCGCACATCAGTTTCCGGACGGAAATACAATTCGTATGTGGGCACCGGTTTTAGATCATCCGTATGTGGACGGTGCGGTATGGATTATTGAAACTGTCATGCAATACATGAAGGAAAGTGGTGATATGGATTTCCTGAATGAGGAAGTGTCCTTCTATGAAAGTGCAGAAACAGCAAGTGTGTTGGAACATATGAAAAGAGCAATCGAATTTCTGACCGGTCATTTGGGACAGCATGGATTATGTTTATGGAAAGGTGGAGATTGGAATGACTCCATTAACAATGCCGGCATGCAGGGAATCGGTGAGAGCGTGTGGCTGTCCATTGCTACGGTAAGAGCCTGCAGGCTGTATTTGGAACTTTTATATAGAGTGGGTAAAAACAACGAGGCAGATATTGTAGTGAATCGGGCAGAAAAACTCAAGGAATCCATTATGAAATATGGTTATGAAGATGGCTATTTTATTTATGGTATCAATGACTGGGGAGAAAAGATTGGTGCTAAGGAATGCATGGAGGGACAGATTTATCTGAATCCGCAGTCATGGGCAGTATTGGCGGGTATTGTGAAAGGTGAAGACAGCAGGAAGTTGTTGGACATTGTAGACAAAAAACTGCATTGTGATTATGGATATGTGCAATGTACCCCGTCATACAGGAAACTGGATAACCATATCGGACGGGCAAGCGGTTTTGTTCCGGGATGTGTGGAAAATGGTTCCGTATATAATCATGGTGTAACTTTCAAAATTGCAGCAGACTGTGTTGCCGGAAGAGCTGATATTGCATACAGAACATTGAAAGAGATCATGCCGGACAATCCTGTTTTAAAGGACAGTGGTGTGGAACCATATGCGATGACCAATATGTACCTGGGTCCGGACAATCCATATAATGCAACCTTCGCTCCGTGTTCATGGATTACCGGAACCGCCGGATGGATGTATCGCTGTGTTACAGAATACATATTTGGAATCAAAGCGGAATTTGACGGACTAAAAATTGAACCTTGCCTGAGTTCTGAATTAGATCATGTCAGGATCGTCAGACGTTTCCGTGGAGCGGAATACAGGATCTTGTTACAGCATGGAGATGAATCTGAAATTATCTGCGATGGTGTATTAGTGAATGGTAATGTATTACCGGTATTTGAACCCGGTACATCTCATAACATAACAGTCGTATTGGAAAATGAATCATTGGTTTGAGAATATGAAGGAAAGTAAGTCATGAGAAGGAATGTAGAGATTAAAAATCATTGTGTTATACACATTTGGGACAAAAGATATGAAGAACTGACTGATATCACAGATGGAACAGGAAGATTTGGAACATTGGTTTATACACTGGATTCTGAAGATATGAAGGAGCAGGACAAACCGGAATTTTCGCCTTACAGCGAGAACTATGCAATGTATGATGAGGTACAGGTTCCGGACAATGGTATTGCATTATACAATAGGGATTTTGAAACGAAATTACACATTGTTCAGACAGAGGAAGAGATTGTCCTGGAAATGAATTGCGATAGTCACGAGGTAAGTGCCTGCGGGATGTTCCTTCCGCTTAATTTCATGAGTTGTAAAAATGGCACGTATGACAGACAGTTTCTGGTTTCATCTCCATACCATACGCTGGATGGGAAATATTGGATGCATTATTTTACAAAACCGGATGGAAAGAATATGGTTCTGATCGCAGAAGGAGACATAGAGGGGTATAAGATTAATTATTCACCCTATTTGTCAGGGCATTACATTCAAGGCTTTTCATTCTTATGGCAGCTTGATCAGGTGTACAAACAGAAAAGGTGTGAAAATAAAACCATGCGTGTCCATCTTGTACCGGTCTGCAGTTATGCAGAGGCTTTAGAAAAAGCAACTGCTGTATGGAAGGTTCCTGCTTTAAATTATGAGATTTCTTCCGTTAAAACAGGAAGAAAATTTGAGTTTGAAGTAATACGGGATGTTGACTATATAAAAGTAATATCCCCGTCAGGAGATGAAACATATATTACAGATTCATACTTTACACCAATGGAATATGGAATTTACACATTAGTGCCATATTATAATCAGATTCCGGGAATGGATATCTCTGTGTTTGTGTGGGATGATATGAAAGATATGTATACTCGTGCCATGAGCAGTCTGACTTCTCATCGTGATGAAATTTTAGGAAAATCGAAAGAAGGGCAAACTATATGGAGGCCAATCCATCTGTTTTACCGAGGTTATCATGACCACAATTTATGCGAACATGGTATGTGGTGCTGGGCAATGCTCCGTTATATGCGGGCTTACGGTATCAGGAAAGATTATGCTGAGGAAGTTCTCAATCATATCAGAATTGTATTGGCAGAAAGTGAAGTTTCTTTGAATTGCTGTACCATAACGGAAGAGAATTATTTCAGAACACAGAATTCCATGAGGATTCAGGAAGTTTATAGTGGAGTGAATCTTTTATTAGATGCACACAAACTTTGGAAAGAACAAAAATATCTTGATTCTGCCATCCGGATATTGGTTGAAAGTCTGAAAAGAGATTTATCTGCAGACGGTGCGATCATGAAATACGGAAAGGATATACCAAATTCGGATAATGAAGATTATACTACAGTGACATGTATGGTATTTCCGGTGGTTGATATGGCAGTGTATTTGAAAAGTGTCGGGGATGAAAGATACATGTTCTTTGAACAGGCAGCATTTAGAATTGCAGATTTTGTAATGAAAAGAGGATTTTCATTTCCAACGGAGGGAGGTACA
>CAZXQK010000006.1:0-15462 GCA_964642785.1 uncultured Faecalimonas sp. | reverse complement strand
GGTTCCAATAATTATAGTTGTTCGGAATATTCCAGGAAATCACAAACCGAAAATGTTCCCTTTTTCCGGCATGGACAACACTCTCCGCACCCACACTGCAGACATCCTTCTTTCCCGGGGTACCATACACCCTGTTCTTAAGCCGATGTTCCGTCAGGTCACGCCAAAATGTGGTAACACTGTCACTCCAGCCTCCCCGATACCAATATTCCTGTACAATGCCTTTTTCCCTTGCAACTGCCACAGTCAGATCGCCGTACCCGATTTCATTACAATGCTGACCCGCATTCTTTAGCATTACTGCCGTATACCGGTCACTGTCCAGTCTGCTGTTTTCAGACTGTTCGAAAGGATTGCGGACAGATAAAAGAAGCGTATACTTTACATGATCAACCTTGCTCCTTACCTCAACGTCAAAAAAAGCTGCCGGGATACCGGAATTTTCGGCATCCAGTGGTATGAACGGATTGAATGCCTTCATTACCACTTTAGCCGGAAACTGATCATCTTCAAAAGTCAGCGTTGCAATCGGAAACTTTCCGTCGAATGTAACTTTTTTAAAATGTGGAAACCCGCACATGGTACCTCCACCCGGTCCAAAGCCGTATCCGCCGCCATACTGTCCCGACAACTCCTTAGTCCAATCTCCCTGCAGGATCTTTGTCACACTTTTCCCGTCTGCAAACTCCGCCCGAACGGCAAGACAGCTGTTTGCATTCACACTTCCCTTATTTGGTCGGTTATAGATCTCCCAATCCACCAGACAGCCGTTGCCTGCGATTCCGATACTTCCGGTGCCGATACCGCCTAATGGGAAAGATATTTCCTTTAAATATTCTCCTTTATACAACATACAACATTCCCTCTCATGTTCTCATCGCAATTATTTTCTGTTCAGTTTCTTCAATTCTCCCTGCGGAGTCTGATACAGCCTGATATAATCAAAAATGGAATAGTTATTTTCCCAATCCGTCGTTTCATCCGGCCAGCCGACTCCTCCTGTATTCTGACCGCCGCCATGTGCAAGCCGAATCTGCAGGAAATCGTTAAATGTCTTTACCGCACGTTCATCTACAGTCGTATCGATTTTCATAAACACTCTGCCGTCCACTACCATGGCAATATAAGAATCTGTCCATTCTATTCCCACCGTGTGGAAATATTCAGCCTTATCATCATTTTCAAACCGGTAATAGGTATCTCCCTGTGTACCGCCCTCGTATACTCCGACATCACCATGAAAATCACAATAGTATGTTCCGCTGGCAGCATCCGTCACTGATTTTGATACCCAGCTTAACGGTGTGAATTTCATAAAATTAGCGGACGATTCGTAAATATCGATCTCAGCATAATAATCCTGGGATGTGTTTCCAAGAAGCCAAAATCCGGCTCCCTGCCCTTTGTTGTTTTTAATCTTCACACTGATTTCAAGCAGACCGTACTTAAACCATGTGGAATTATTCGTCTGACATTCCACGGCATTATAACGATCACTTTCCATAGATGCTTTCATGTGTAATTTTCCATCCTCGACCCAATGCCATTTCGGATCATCCGTAAAATAACAGTCCCTTGTATCATTCGGGTTGTTCCCGTTGTTCGTGATTCCATTGACATAAGTCCAGACAGACGTATCAATTGTGTCAAACTCATCCTGAAATGTTAAGGAATAATAATTTTCATACGCCTTTACGGTCTCTGCATAACTTCCGATAATATCTGTTTTCTCATCAATTCCTTCCCCTGACAGAACCATCTTTTGAAACTCCTTGACTGCAACAGCCGTAGCCTCATCACTTCCTCCGATAATATACACCTTATTCTGGTTCACTTTGATCCGATATTGATCGCTGTCTAAAGGTTTGAACTCCTCCGACCGTTTCGTATCATCGATCAGAATCTCATAGCCAGTCTCCTCTTCCCAATCCGTTGCTTCCTGCAACCTCAGACCGTTTGTCTCCATCAGACTGTTATTTAATATCTCCACTTCACGTCCAACCAGGTAAGACATATTGTATTTCGGTGTCACGATCTTGTACTTTGAAAGATCAGATTCTCCATTGATGGTAAAAGGGTGCTCTGTATTTCCTGAATGTGCATACACATAGCGGTAATTTCCATCCATACTGCTCTTTACCGTAGACAAGAATTCTTTTGCAAAATAATCCACTCCATTTTGCAGTGCCTGTGTACTCATCCCGATGATATAGATATAATCTCCGGTCTGCTTAATGATATAATCCAACCCATTTGTTTCTGTTTCATTGGCAACCTCATCATAAACCGCCTGACTGTCCGGCCGGTTCGTGATACCAACATTAATTTCCAATTGCCCATCGGTATGCTGAATCGTGTCCGGCTTATAATTTACGGTTACACCAAGACTATCCGCAATTGTCTGACGCAAATTTCCGGCAATCTTCGTTGTTTCGCTGTCCGCATCCGCTGAACGGACAATGATAAAATTCGCTTCATCCCCAGAGAATAAGGCGATGGATTTCCCGCCACACCCGCTAAGCAATGTCATAGTCATACTGATACACAGTAACATAGTAAGAATCTTTTTCTTCATTTTTCCCACCCTTTGCATTTTTCTTTTATTGTACCAAAAACTCTGTGTAGATTTATATATATAAAACGCTTTGTTTTATATACATAACTTGCATGATACGGCTTTTTCTGTTACTATTGATAATATAAAGGGGAAGGGAAGAAAAGAGAAAATCATGATCTTCAAGGAAATTTTTTACGAAAACAATCAGCCTGCAAACGAACTGCTGTTTGTCCGCCAGGCCGGTGAGGTGTTGCGGGATTCCAGTTATAACATTTCACGCAGCCAAAGTCCTACCCATGTCATTGGCATGCTAGAAAGCGGAATCCTTCATATTGAAACGGAAAGCGGAGAATACCTGCTCAGACCCGGACAAAGTATTTATCTGCCATGCCATTTATCCTATACCATTTCGTCCGACCGGAAGGAGCCTGCCTCGTTCCTCTGGATAAACATCCGTGGCACGTTAATGAACCAGATGATCAAAGCACTGTCCCCATTACCATTTTTGATTGCTGACACAGATATCAGTCCCTTCATATCGTCTTTATGGGATCTGTTAAAAAACACAACCGACTGCATGACAGAAATCGCACCATTGATTTTAAAAATGCTGCTCTGCATCAACGCAAACATCATTACTGTTGAAAATGTACCAAAAGAACCTTCCTTGTACGAAACATATATCAGTAACCATTTGCAGACCACATTTTCCGTAAAACAGATGGCGCAGGATTTCCACTGTTCTACAGACACCATAAACCGTACTTTCTATAAAGAATATGGACAGACACCTTACCAGTATTACCAGACCATGCGCATCAATATTGCAAAATCGCTGTTAACAGAAACCGCCTTAACCATAGAAGACATTGCCACACGCCTGCATTTTTCTGACCGTAATTACTTTACCCTGTACTTTAAAAAAAGTACCGGAGAAACTCCGGTACAGTATCGAAAAGGCAAATAACAGACCTCTCAGTTTTTATTCGGCAGATGATACTATCAGATCTCGCAATGCCTTCAAATCATTCTCATCCGCTTTTTCATCTCCGTTAATATCCTTGCAATAAATGTCAACCGTATTGTCTGTCAAATGCTTTTTGAGACGAACGATATCCGTAACGTCGACCTTGTTATCTCCATTGCAGTCTCCCCTCATAATGACAGGCGACGTACTTTCCTGTTCGTCCCATACAGAATTGACCGCATAGATTTTCAGGCTGTCTACTGTCACATTTCCTCCTTTTGTATAAAACGACATGCCATCACTGTCAGCATTTGGAAAATAAGACGTCATGATCACTGCTTCTCCATCATTTCCAAAAGCATCAATGACTGTCGTATCTGTCAAAATGCGAAGTTTAACTTTATTTCCATCCAGTGGCGTCAGTGTCATAACCGGAACCTTCGTGTACTTCTTTCCGGAATTGCTTTTATCCAACACCAATTGCTGCTTTTCAACATCATACTTCACAATCGTTTCCTGATCATTTCCCTGCCGAAGTTTAAATCCAAACTCTGTCACACCCTGACCGAGGGTAAATTCACCTTCAATATCCAACAGCACGCCTTTTGTATCCTCTAACAGATTAGAAGACTCCGGTGTGACCGTAATGCCTGTTCCTGAATAAAGCAAACTGTCACGCAATGAATCTGTCTCTTCAATCGGATAACTTCTCAGTCGCGGCCCCTCCGTTGTGCTGACCAGTTTCGTTTCTAACGGAATACTTTGATTGCCATTCCAGTGTTTATCCGAATCAGTGGATGTGCCGGTATCTTCTCTCAGCCAGCTGACAGAAATACGCCGTTCTTTTGCATCATTATAATAAGATTGTGTTGCATAGACCATTCCGTCTCCCACATCCGAAAAATATTTGTTCTTATACTGGTGGCTGTCTCCGGTATATAACAACGGCTCTGTTTCTGCCCGGAATGTTAGTTTTCCGGAAGCATCCTTTGTCATATTTCCAACCAGATAAAAGGAACCGGCAGCATTATACACCCATTTAATAGTGTTTTCATCTCCATCCAGGGCAAGCGGATAAAGATCCGGGCACTCCCAAACGCCCAGGTCCGTGCCGTCCTTTAGCTGGATTTTGCTGTTAAATGTCCAGTTTTTTAAATCCGGCGATGTCCAAAGCCCAACCTCCGTCGTGATCATAAGCCAGCATCCGCCATTTGTCATGTCGGCATCCTCATACCATATGACTTTCGGATCTCCAACACCGGTCAAAACAGATTTTCCGTTCTGATATTTCGTCCATGTAACACCGTTATCCTTAGAATATGCCAGCATAACACCACTTACTCCATCAAAATTCATAACAACATTTACCATACGTGCTTCCGGCAAAACAGAATCATCGAAAAATCCTGTCGTATTTTGATAATCGATTACTCCGGAGCCTGACCACTTTGTACCATATTCATCCGGATAAAGTGCAACATCCGTTTCTGTCCAGTGAATCAAATCTTTTGAAACAGCATGACCCCAACTTTGATTCCCCATTCCCGTACCATATGGATTGTACTGGTAAAACATATGATATTCACCGGTTACCGCATTATACATCAGACCATTGGGGTCATTCATCCAGTTAATCTGCGGAGAATAATGGAACTGTGCCCGTGACTTCTCTTTATAAATGGAATCTGCTTTTGGTGTACGCTTTACATAAATTTTATATGTTTTGGAAATACCGTTTTCCGTATTTTTTACAGAGACACTGATGGCATTATATCCGATATTTAATGGAATATCCACACTTGCCATGCCACTTTCCACCTGCTTGCCGGATACCGTGATCTGACACTTATCTCCCGCTGATGCCTTTATGTTCACACTTGTAATCTCTGTTGCAACCTCTGCCGTATAGGTAAGCAGGGAAGCGTCATATTTCTCGTTCAATTCCGCACCTGAAACTTCTAATCCGCTCAGAACCGGAGCTTCCGTTATAGAATATTTAACATTATTAAACGTTACATTTCCATCATAAGTCATGAGACCGAGATAACCACCTGCAAAATTCACGTCCTGTTTTGTATCAGTCAGCACATTGTCTACAAGATAATTCATGGTGCCATCCTTCATAACTTCCACTCGCACATGATAATCCTGTTTGCCTGTCTGAACAGAAGTAAGACTATGATAAATCTCCCATTCTGAACGGGTTCCTCCTGCATTCTTATACAATCGGCTAAAATTCCCCCATACCTTATCCACATTCACACAATAGAATCCGGATTTTGGATCTTCGACATCTTTCACACCAAAAACAATTCCTCCGATTCCTTTTGTACCGGATATATGAATGTCTGCTTCATAAATAAATGTAGAACCCTCCGGAATGTTTACATCCGACATTGCAAACAAGGTACCTTTTCCGGCATTATTTCCCCGGTAACCGGATGATGTCATTTTCCAATTGTCAAACTGTTTCCATCCGGTCAGGTTCGTTGAAAAACAGTCCGTCATATCTGCTTCAGAGACTTTGATATTATCGAACCTCACCTCACACCGGGCACCATATGCCACAAAAATCTGTAAAGCGTTGTTAACAGACACATCACACGCTTCCGGCACGGTATAAATGAACTCCCGGTGTACCCATCCGTCCCGATTCCCCTGCCATGTAAAAGAATCCGGATCACTCCATGCATCAATGGTTTCAAGAACCTTGTAATCAGAAGTATAATCGGAACTTTTATAATGTCCGGTTGCCTGATAACTGATGTCCTTTATACTTTTGTCCTTATTCCCTACTGCAATCCCGATTTCCACACTGTTTGTTTGCGGCCAGTGTTCGCCCAGTCTGTTATTCTCTTTTGCAAATTTATTTGCTGACACATACATATCATATTCAATGCGGTAAGCTTGTCCCGGCACAGCTTCTACCGGCTGATACTCCATGGTCTTGTCTTTATAATTGTGACCTAATCGTATCACTCCCAATGTATTATCACTCTGTGTGTGTGCCAGATAACCATTGCCATCTGCATCTTTTTGTGGAAACACCTGTCCCGCTAATTCCGGATACCATTTCGTGTTATAACCACCGTCTTTACTATGACCTCCATAATTTGTTACATCATTATAATTGCTTTCAAACAACACCGTTTCCTCCTCATTCGTTTCTGCTGAAGCAGTCAGTGCTGCAGTTCCCTGCATCGTGACTATCATAGAAATAACCATCAGAGTTGCAGTGCATTGTCTGAACCACCCGTTCACTCTCTGTTTCAAAAGTCTCCCTCCTCGTATTTTCGAAATCTTGTATGATAATTATACTTTTTCGATTTCCGGATTTCTTCATGTATCATTACATAAAATTATCCTAGGATGACTTTTTTCATAATTTATTAAATAATCGAACTGTCAACAAACAACATGTAAAAAATACTTGCATCCTTTTTTTATTTATGTTATCTTATTCACACGCAAATCAGTCATGATTTCAACATGACATTTGCATTCACTTGGTCTACATATCCGGCGACTCGCCAAGATTCCAAGTATTTACTATTTTCATATTTTTACGAAGGAGGTTTTTGCCTATGCAAAACACAAAACTACCGTCTGTTCCAGACAACACTGGCGTCATTCAGTATAACATGACAAACGATTACATGTTCCGTTACATTTTGCAGAAAAACACAAAAGTACTGATTGGACTTACCTGTGCCCTTCTGCATCTTCATCCGGAAGAGATCATGACTATATCGATTGAAAATCCCATTGATCTGTCAAAAAACATCACCGGAAAGGATTTCGTACTGGACATTAAGGTTCTGCTAAACAGCAACCGATTATTGAACCTGGAAATGCAGGTTAAGAACGAATACAACTGGAAGGAACGTTCTCTCGTCTATCTGTGCCGTGCCTTTGATCAGTTGCAGAGTGGGCAGGACTACGAAGAAACGCTTCCCGTCATCCACATCGGTTTTACTGATTTTACTCTCTTTCCGGATAAACCGGAATTTTATGCCACCTATCGTATGATAAACATCCGAAATCAGTCCCAAATTTATAGTGACAAATTCGCACTGTCTGTGGTAGACTTGACTCAGATAGACAAAGCAACGGAAGAGGACAAATCTTCCAACATCGATTACTGGGCTCGTCTTTTCAAAGCCAGAACATGGGAGGAATTACATATGTTAGCACAGAAAGATGAATATTTACAGGAAGCCGCTACTTCCATCCGTATCGCAAACGAAGCGGAGATTGTCCGTGAACAATGCCGGGCACGGGAAGATGCTCTCAGGCGGGAGCGCACTTTAGAGCGTGATAAGAATCGACTGCTTGTTGAGAACGCCACGCTACAGGATGAAAATGCCACATTGCAAGATAAAAACGCATCCTTGCAAAATGAAAATGCCTCTCTAGAGGCTGAAAATACATCTCTTAAAAGGCAACTTGCGGAATTGCAAATGAAACTTTCCTAATATTTTAGACAACGCAGAAGTGCCTCGAAAGATGGTTTGGTGTAATGCAGCAAAGTTTGTAGTAGTTTCTTGGCTTTTACGATTATTGTCCATTGAGACATTCCTCCTTCTGATATTTTCTGAAAGAAAGAATATCAAACTTACTCGGAGATTACACTACGCCATCTTTTGAGGCACTGACTCAAGTAGTTTCCAATTTCTTAGTAAAAATGGGAACATTCCTGCTCCCTCACTTAAAGTTCCTTGTTTCAACGCCTTCGGTAAAAGTACACCAAACACAAGTTATCCTTACCTTTACACTTCCATCTCCATTCCATCATAAGTCACGACAAATCCATGTTCCTTTCCATATTGGCACGCTGCCGTATACGTTGCCTGTCCATTATGAGAAAAATGGTTACTGACAAACTTTGTCTTTGCATCTGCGATACCCAACCGAAGCATTCTCTCTCTCACTTCTTCATTCCGTTCGAAATTCATATGTCCCCGATAATTCAGATTCCGTTTTATTCCTTCTGTACAATCCAGAGACACCAGATGAAAATAAATCTTTTCTTTTTCAAAATATTCCCATACCTGCTCCGAAAATACATCGGTATCATGAGCATATAACATCGTCCTGCCTTCTTTACGGATCATGTAAAAATATGGATTTTCCGTCCCATGAAAAGCCGGAAAAGCGGTAACCATGAAAGAACCTATCGGTATTTCCTTAAACGGTAACATTTCATGAAATACTACACTTCCGTCTGCAGTAACAGTACCATCTGCTTTCGCTTTCAGCGCAATTCCGACATCTTTGCTCCCGTATACATTCAATGGCTTTGTACCGTCTTTTAAATTTGCAAATCCTCTCTGTCTGTAAAGAAACGACTCCGGCACCAGATGATCTTCATGCACATGCGTGATCAGACAATGTTCTAATCCCGTAAGATCCATGTCATACTGAATCATATGCATGAACGTATCCGGTCCAAAATCCAAAATCATTTCATCATCCACAATTGCCTGGCATCGGCTTCTCACCTCTCTGCCGCCATGTTTTCTGGCATAGTTACACACATCACAATGGCAGAATAACGCTGGAATCCCCTCAGCTGCACCTGTTCCTAAAAACTTCATCTTCATCTGCTTTCTCCTCCTGTTATATGATTTTCTTCAACACCTCATATATCGAAGATATCGGTAATCCAACCACGTTAAAATAGTCACCCTCTATCTTCTCGATATGAACGGCAAATCCACTTTGGATTCCGTAACTTCCAGCTTTATCCATGACGTTGTCGCTTTCTATATATTTCCATATTTCTTCTTCTGTCATGGCATTGACATACACATCTGTTTTCACTGCATAATTCGTAATATATTCTTTTCCATCAGCATCATAGTTTAATATGGCAACACCTGTGTACACCTGATGTCTGTCCCCCTGAAAACTTTGGATCATCCGGAAAGCATCTTCCTTTGACTTTGGTTTTCCCAAAATGGTGCCACGATAAGAAACGACGGTATCTGCACCAATCACAATGAAGTCTTTTCTCTCATTCTGTCCGGCAACATCTGTTGCTTTCATAAGTGCTAATTCTTTGACGATCTCCTCCGGTGTTTCGCTGATATATGTTTCTTCTTTATGGCTCACCTGTATTTCAAATTCATATCCCGCCTGCTGCATCAATTCTTTTCTCCTCGGCGAAGCAGACGCAAGAACTATTTTCTTTTTTTGCATGATTCATCTCTCCTTAACAAATTTAAGAAACTTTTTTATATTTATACAAATTTTGCACACATTCTCTGCATATAATGTAATTGTTCAAATGAAGACAACGGTTGGACTTAAGTATTTATTTACGACCGTTGGACTTCGACTAAATAAAAAACCTTCTCTCCATCGCTTCTCTTGCCGGACGGCAAATTCCAAGAAAAATCAACATTCCGCCAATCAGGCTAAGACTCACCAGCGGATACAATGACCAGCCGATAAATCTGATATTTTCAAATGTAATGCTCATTAAAAACTCTATCAAAAGCATCATTCCGCCGGTTGCGATAAAAGCACCGCCAAATATGTATAATCTGCCGCCACGCACATATCGTATCAGCACAAGCACCGTAATGACGATTGCTGCCACGCAGCCTATGATCGGAAACGCAAAACTCAAAAACCATCTGCCTTTCACGTACCAATTTAAATACAGAAGGTAAACACCGATCGCACAAAACGAACAGGGTACAAATATGACCGGATGAGATTTTTGAAACCACAATGGCAATACCAGCATAGTATATGCAAGGAGCATGGCTCCTGCCACAATTCCGGACCATGTGATTGCACCGCCAAACCGTAAATCACAAACCAAAACAGTCAATAGCGGAATCAGTAGAACAGCGGTCAGAAAGATTGGTAAACCAAGTGCTTTTTTCTCCGGTGTAGGATATGTCCGCTTTGGATAAATCGGATTACACTCCGCCCGTTCCATATCCGGATAATAAACTCTTGTTCCGCACAGAGGACAGCACTTTTCCGTATTCCCTAATTTCACACCACATTTTATACAGTACATTTCTTTTCTCTCCTTTACTTCGAGGACTGATTACTCTCAACCTCAGCCACGATTCCCATTTCCCGCAATACAAGATGAAAATAATATTCCAAATCCGCTTCTTGTATATCACGAATAAAATTTACATACATCGTATCACCAAAAGTAATGACACCACAATTATAAGGCTTTGATTCCTGCCCGCCAAGAATAAAATCAAACCGCTGTATGTAAGGCTTCATTTCCTCCGGCAGTTTCACCACTCCAAGGTTTGACATGCTCAGGCAGGACTTCCGCTCTCCCACCGATTTAAAAACAGCCCTCATAACAAAATCCTTTACAAACAGAGGCATCACGCGCAAAGCCATGATACGCTCACTGTTCACATTAGTAGCAATCATCATACTCATCCGTTTGGCTGTTCTGTCGGTACTCATCTTACTCTGAATGACCTGACAGATTTCCTCAAAGCTGTACTCTCCCAACCTCGGAAGGATTTCCGGTGTTGTATAAAGTACAAAATTTCGAAGAGTCCTGCTTGGAAATAAGCTGCGAAGATTCATCGGGATCAATAATTTAATCGGCTTTCTCCGGCTCGGATTCTGTATCTTATCTTTCTGACTGTTCTGTAATGCCATCATAATTGCCGCACCCAGAAACGTGGTCAGACTGACTCCGTACTCATGTGCCTTACCAAGCATCTGAGTCACCGGAAGTTTGAAACAGGTCACATTATGGAATCCCCCCAGTTCCGGTGTTCCGCTTAACTTCCACGCTGTATTTTCCTTTCTTCCGGCACACAGTTTTCCTGCATATTTTTGAAAACTGTCCTCCACTTCTTCCTCCGTCGGCTCTTCCTCTCGGTCAAGCACACCGTATTCTGCCGGTACATCAATCTGATATTTTTGCTGCAAATACTCTGCAAGCATGGTTTTTAAAAAAACAAGTGCACCATTTCCGTCTGTCAATGAATGAAACATCTCAACTGCAATTCGATTTTCGTAAACCAGTACCCGAAAGGCACATTTTTTTGTTTCCCGCTTCGACATCCGGGTGAGCGGATAACTGCTCTCCGCCCGAATCTCCGGTGCGGCGGACAATTGTTCTAAGTAATACCAGAACACGCCTTTCTGCAGGCGGACAGCCATAGACGGAAATCTTTGTACCGTCACATCAAGTGCACGTTGCAGCACCGACACATCCACCTCTTCATTTAGCGTAACAGACAGCCGAAAAAGGTTGCTCCACGTATTCGTGCGTGAAGCCGGATAAATTTTTGCTGCATTATCCAGACGAAACCATCGTCTTTTTCTCGTTTTATCTAATGACATATCAATTCCTTTCTCTGAAAGTCAGAAAGACAACTGCCAATTCATCGCAGTTGTCCCAGTTTCGCCAGATAATACACCGGAATTGCTGACCAGCCATGACAAAGGCTTCCTGCATTTCCAAAATCCCGCCATCCTTTTGCCGTTTCCCAAAAAGTAGTAGCTCCCTCATCCAGCATATAACTATATTTCTCTCTCATGTCCTGAAGAATCCATTTTTTATATTCCTCGCCAAAGGTCAAAAGTGCATCATAGAAAAAGGTATTCATAGACAGCGTAACCCCGACCAGACTGTCATCGGAAACGAGACGTTCCGCCAGTTCTTCCGAGCCAAGTCCTGTAAGAATTGCAAAACTGTTCCCCAACTGACTATAAACTTCTCCCTCTGTACTCAATTTATAGAGCCTCTTCTGCGGGTGATAGAACGTCTCCCGTATCCTGCAAAGGAATGTCGTCTCCATCTTTGCCCAGGTATCCGCTTTATCTTCTCCATATATTTTATGATAAATTCTCTCAAACAACACATACATACAGTTGAGAATCAAATCGTACTGCACTTCAAACGGAGCATCCGGTGTTCGCTCTACGTCACCATTATTTGCACTTCCGTCCGTCCACTCGTAGAAATTCCAGTATGGATACGGAAAATCCGGAATCAATCCGGTTTCATCAATACGACCTCGGAATGCCTCCAAAATCCGGTCTGCAACCGGTTTTAAATCTCTGACGGTTGCCTCATCATTTGTATGCTCTGCATAATCTGCAATCTGCATCATATACACAAGTGAAAAGAATGGTATCGGAATATCCGTTCCTGCCGGGAAACACAAGCTCAGCAGTCCGTCTTCTCTTTGTCCTTTTGCAATAAACAGCAGATTTTCACGAATGTATTCCACATCATCAAAAGCATAATATCCGCAAAGCATCTGATTCCGGCTGTCCAGCGTATACATAGCCTGTTCTCTCCAAGGGCAGTCCTCGTAATGCTCATGCATACATTTCTTCAAAGTGTTCACAGACACATCGTAAATCTTCTGCAAACGTTCATCGTCGCACTTTCGCAGAACTTCTTTTACCGGTCTGTCCGTCGGGCGAAGTCCGATATAATGCAGTCGCAGGCTCTTATCACAATATACCTGCAAATATCTTCCTGCCAGACGGCGGAATGGATTCAGATAAAGATTCACACCTTTTTTTGCTTTGTATTCCACACTGAAATCACGACCATCAATTTGGTGCTGCACCTGTCCGTCAACCAAATGTTCACCATAAGCAATCAGAATCTCCTGCTCCGTATCACTTTCAAGATCCAATTCCAAAAACCCTACGATTTCCTCCTGCATATCTATCAGATAACCGTCTTCTGTTTCCATACACTGAATCGGCGTCCTCTCACCCAGTTCCAGATATCCGGTCTTTCTGAAATGAAATTCCTGCACAGTTTCATTTACCAGACTTTTCTTAAATGGCAGGTTATTTTCCATCGTACTGTCATAATAAAAACTAAATCCCATCTGTACGGTGATAATCTTGCAGTATGCATTTTTGTAATTCACACATGGTCTTGACAGAATATCGGAACTGCTTTCTAAAAGTACGATATCATTCTGCATAACCTCAAAGAACAGCCCCGGCTCATCTTTGATATATGTTTGGCTGTCCCTTCCCGGATACCACACCAGAATCCGAAGGCGGTTATCTCCTTTACAATACTTTGTAATCTCAACCTGATGATACATCTTATACCATGGATAGTCTGCCGCCGCGCCAAAATGAACCATCTCCTCATTCAGGTACACGACAAAATGACCGTCTGCCGCAATACGAAGAAACACCTTTCCTTCCTGCTCACTCTGAAAATCTCCGATAAATTCGGCGTAACTGTCTTCCTGTATTTCTCCGTCAACCCAAATGGTCCGTTTCCGACAAATCATAGTGCGCCTCCTTTATCTTCCTGTGATTTTCGCAAAATCAGTAACAACTAAATCCTGCGCAGAAGCCTTTCCATAAATATATACAGTCTTTTCCTCTCCTGCCTGCAGATCCAGGTAATTGTCTGAATAGCGATATAATTCATTATTTGGTAATTTTAACACAATCCCCTTTGCAAAGCAACCTGCTTTGAATGTTACCACAAGGACATCGCCCTGTTCCTTCACCTCATAAGTATAATCGCTTACAAACTGACAATTTCTCCACATTGCATGAGAATACACAGTAGAAATCTGTTGTCTGTTTAAGCATCCCTCCACATACAGATAGGTATTATCTTTTTCAAAGTCCATGGAAACAATTTCACTCCAGACACCATTTTCCACAACGGATACCTGCACTTTTTTGCTTTGACAGACAGTTCCGTCCAGCATCTTAACTCCATACTCTAATTCACCCGTAACAGCACCCGCCGTATCATTTACAACCGTAAGTGCCGTTCGTTTTTCCCGGTTCTGAACAAACGTAACTAAAAGCGGAGCATACGAACGCTTCATTTGATAATATACCTGCTTTGGCTCACAGTAATAGTCCACCAGAGACAAAGACCCTGACGGCCATGTATCGGAATACATCCAATTCATAAATCCCCATGTGTCACCTTTGTTACTTCGTGCATATTCGCTTTCCGCCCGGAAAAGTTCGCTGTGTACCGTCATCCCCTTGCAGATAAAGTCCTCGGCACTCTGACATTCCCCGTACATTTTGTCTGCAAATAATTTCTGTCTTTTTGCAAAGGACATCACTACTGCCGCATAAGGATTGTCACTTAACCGGTCATCCCAATATTCGTTCATCGGCCACATCTTATCTTCCGGGAACACCTTTTGATAGGATTCCAGGCTTGCCGGTCCCATCAATGTACATTCTGATACAAAGGAAGCCACTGTTTCACTGACATGATCACGATATTTCTCCACTCCGGATTCCAGTGCCGTTTCATAAGAACTGGTATGACTGTCACCGGATGTAGTGTCATTGGCAAGTTCTGTCATGCCAAACGGGCTTTGTCTTACAATCGGTCTTGTGTCATCCTGACTGTGAATCATTCCCGGAAGGATAGCATCCAGGAAGAAATCTCCATGTGATATCTGTTTACAAATCGAACCGACCTTCTCATTTCCGCCACTCCAAAGCACAATGCAAGGGTGTGCTTTTAATCTTGTAATCTGATAGGTAATTTCTTTCTTCATCATTTCTATAAATTCCGGCTTTTCTTCCGGAATATCCGCACAGGCAAACATGATGTCCTGCCAGATCATAATCCCCAGTTCATCACAAAATTCATAGAAACTGTCATCTTCATAAATACCGCCACCCCAGACACGAAGCATATTCATATTTCCATCTTTGGCAATGGTAAGGAGTTTCTCATATTTTTCCCTGCGCATGGTTCCCGTAAAACATTCCATCGGAACCCAGTTGGAACCCTTTGCAAAAATCGGCATACCGTTTACCATGATTTTGCACTCCAGACGCTCTGGCGAAACAGGACGTTGCGAAAGACTGACTTCCCGGAAGGCAAACTTTCCTTCCTGCTTATCCAATACTTTTCCTGCTCTGATAAGTTCCACACTGTACGCATACATTGGCTGTCTGCCAT
>CAZXQK010000005.1:0-15697 GCA_964642785.1 uncultured Faecalimonas sp. | reverse complement strand
GTTTTAATTCGCGGTCAGCCAGGTCAGCACGTGTTAAAGTACAGCGTATTTGATTGTCATTCAGTTTTTCAATCTTCATATTCATCACTTCCTATCTTATCTATTATTTCTATTTATCTGTATTAGTATAAACAAAAACAAAAAATATGTAAAGAAATTTTCTATAAAGTTTACAAAGATGTTTGATTATGTGTGTGGAGAATGTGGATAACTATGTGGATAACTTGTGGACAGAGTGTGGAAAACCCTGAAAACCCTTTGGACACACAGGGTAAAATGTGGATAACTTTATAAACAAAATACTGGTTGCATTTTATATGATTTCGTGCCTATAATCTTAGTACAAGAAGATAGTATGTCAGGTGGCTATGTTTTATTATGTAAGGAGGGACGTATTATCCAAATGTTTTAGATTATTTCTCAATGTAGGTCTATTGATTCTTTTTTTATGTATCAATGCAACATTTCATATGATTGAATCGAATCAAGAATCCATATTTATTATAAGAAACTGTCTTCTTGTTAGCGGAGATAACCGGAGTATATCACAAATTTTTACTTGCAGCCTCAAGGAATAATAGTTATCTATGCCATAGCTGCTAAATACCCATTAGGAGGAAATAATTATGAAAGAAAGCAACTATAAAGATTTATATGCGGAATTAGAAGAATATGAAAATTCGGGCGTGAGAATGAGATTGAATAATTATCTTGCGAGTCCTATGCAGATCGTAACAGCACATATGATCAGAGAAGATTCTTCGTATATGCGTGATTATGTCTGGGATGAAAGAGGTCATGTACGGGAATTGACATTTTATAACATACTAGAAAGTTAATGAATGACAGAAAACCCCTCTGGCGAAAGACGAATTTAAGAATTATTAAGAAAAATGTCGAATTTTGTAATGACTCTCCAATCATTTGTTGGTATAATAACTTTGGTAGGAGGTGTGATATGGAACAAAAGGTCAGACCAAGAACGCAGAATAGCAGAAACAGCAGACGGGCGTTTCTGAAAAGACGCAGACGGAACGATTTGCTGCGGAAGATCATTATCTTTATCGTATTAGTAATTGGCATTATTGGTGGAGCTTTGCTTATAAAGTTGTTTGGTCCGTCAAAAGAAAAAGCAGATTTAGATAAATATTATGGAATACAAAATGAAAATCAGCTTGCCGTCATAATCGATAATGAGATAATCGGTGCAGAAGGTGTTATGCTTGAAGGAAAACCGTATGTGGAATATTCTGTGGTTCGTGATTACTTAAACAATCGTGTTTATGTAGACTTTAATGAAAATATTTTGCTGTATACCTTACCGGAGGGAACGATTTGTGCCGATGTAGGGAGCAAGGATTATACATTTCAGAAAGAAACAAAAAGCAAGGATTATACAATCTTCAAAATGGAAGGACATACCGCATATGTTGCACTTGAGTTTGTGAAAGAATACACAGACATTGAACTTTCGGTATACGAAAATCCGAAACGTGTAATGGTTCAGAGTCAATGGGATGATGTTGTCGTGGCGGAAGTGAAGAAAAATACGCAGATCAGGATGGATAAGCACGTTAAGAGTGAGATTCTGACAGATGTTTTGAAAAAAAACACCGTCACGCTCATTGACGAGGAGGGTACTTGGAAAAAAGTACGGACGGAAGACGGCGTAATCGGCTATATAAAGTCCGATTGCCTGAAGAAATCAGAGAAACTTGCTGTTTCAAGAAATTTTAAAGAGCAGGTATATCAGGGAATTTCAAAAGACTATACAATTAATATGGCATGGCATATGATAACAAACAGAGATGCCAACAACAATGTTTTAGAAACAATAGCAGATACAAAAGGATTAACTACTATTTCACCGACGTGGTTCATGGTGAAGGATACCAAAGGAAATCTGACAAGCTTAGCAAGTTCGCAATATGTAAATTATGCACATCAGTTAAAATTAGAAGTGTGGGCATTGGTGAAGGATTTTGACGGTGGGATTGGCTCAAGAGAAGAAACTTATGAACTTTTAAGTCATACATCAAATCGTGAAAATCTGATTAACCAATTGATTGGCAAAGCACTGGAATTTGATTTGGATGGCATTAATGTGGACTTTGAAAATATTTCCAAAGAATGTGGGGAACATTATCTGCAGTTCCTGCGAGAACTTTCTTTGAAATGTCGTCAGAATGAGATTGTGTTGTCGGTAGATAATCCTGTTCCGAGTGCGTACAGCACGCAGTATGATTTGCAGGAGCAGGGAAAAATCGCTGACTATGTGATTATTATGGGTTACGATGAACATCATAAGGGCTCGCCTGAGAGTGGACCTGTTGCCTCTTATAATTTCGTGAAGAATGGAATTGAAGCTGCATTGAAAGTGGTTCCTTCGGAAAAACTGATTAATGCAGTGCCGTTTTATACAAGACTTTGGAAAGAGGTTTTAAAAACGGAGGAAGAACTGGAGGCACAGGAAGGTACTGATGCGGCGGAGTATCCTTATACAGTAACAAGCACCACTTATGGAATGAGTAAGATATATGTTGCGATTGAAAATGCAGGTGCAGAGATTCAGGTGGATGAGGCAACCGGACAGAATTATGCAGAGTGGGAAGCAGATGGAGCGACCTACAAGGTATGGCTGGAAGACGAGGATGCTTTGGAAGCGAAGTTAAAACTGATGAAGGAGCATGAACTTGCAGGTGTTGCATCATGGAGACTTGGATTTGAGAAATCGGATATTTGGGATTTGATTCTGAAATATGTAAATTAAGATGATGGTAATGAGAGAAGGGCAGAATGAACTGTCCTTCTTTTGCATATATTTGTAACAAAAACGCTTGGAGTCTGCACTTGAAAAGAAAAATTGAACTTTTTATGATTTTATTCCTTCTTATGGGAGCCATCGTGGCAAGTTGGAAGTTGAGTGAACTGACAGCCAATGTTTCAAAAGAAGAGAAAAATGCGAAAAAAGAGGAAATCGTCATTGTGATTGACCCGGGGCATGGCGGTCAGGATCCGGGAAAAGTAGGAATCAATGATGTTTTGGAAAAAGATTTGAATCTTCAGGTTTCCAAGAAAGTGAAAAAATTGTTGGAAGCGGCAGGAGTCAAAATTGTGATGACACGAACCGATGATAATGTGCCGGAGGCGAAAAAAGAAGATTTAAATCAGCGGGTGAAACTGATTAATGAGACGAAACCGACTTTAGCACTTTGCGTTCATCAAAACAGTTACCCGGATGTGGCAATCAAAGGAGCACAGGTATTCTATCATACGGTGACACCGGAAGCGAAAGAGATCGCAGCCATTGTGCAGGAGGAACTTCGCACTGTTGACACGACGAATACAAGGCAAATCAAAGAGAATGATACATACTTTATGCTGAAAAACACGCAGGTACCGACGATTATTGTGGAATGCGGATTTTTGACAAATCAAGAGGAAGCGGAGAAACTGACACAGGATGAGTATCAGGACCAGATAGCAAATGCCATTTGCGAGGGGATTGTGAAATGGTTAAATGCTAATGATGAAAATGAAGGCTAGATAAATTATATAAACAGTGTTATAATAAAATTTATGGAAACGAGAATAGAAAAAATCGACAGGTATCAATTAGATGAACAGATCATGGAGCAGGCCGGCGAAATCTTGAAACAAGGTGGTCTTGTGGCGTTCCCGACGGAAACTGTGTATGGATTAGGAGCCAATGCACTTGATGAGGAAGCAGCCAAAAAGACTTATGCGGCAAAAGGCCGTCCGTCAGACAATCCGTTGATTGTTCACATTGCAGATGCGGAGGCACTTTACGAGATTGTATTGCAGGTTTCGGATAAGGCGAAGCGTGTGATGGAAAAGTTTTGGCCGGGTCCGCTGACGCTGATATTTGAAAAAAGCGAAAAAGTACCGTATGGAACTACCGGCGGATTGCAGACGGTTGCAGTCCGTATGCCGGTGGATGAAATCGCATTGGAACTGATTCGAAAAGGAGGCGGATATGTATCCGCACCGAGTGCCAATACATCCGGAAGACCGAGTCCGACCAGCGCAAAGCACGTGGCAGATGACTTAGACGGAAAGATTGAGATGATTCTGGATGGTGGAAATGTTGACATCGGTGTGGAGTCTACCATTCTTGATATGACAGTGGAACCACCAATGATTCTGAGACCGGGAGCCATTACAAAGGAAATGTTGGAAGATGTGATTGGTGAGGTGGACGTGGACAAGACACTGCTTTCTGACGATGGAAACACTGCACCGAAAGCACCGGGCATGAAGTATCGGCACTATGCACCGAAGGCACAACTGATTATTGTGGAAGGCGAGACGGAAGAAGCGGTAAAGGCGATTAGGCAGATTGCTTATGAGCAGATGAGGCTTGGCTATAAGGTTGGCATCATTGCGACAAATGAAACGGTCAATGATTATACAACCGGAATCATTAAAAATATCGGAACAAGGAGCAACGAAAATTCCATTGCGAAAAATCTGTATAAGGTGCTTCGTGAATTTGATGAAGAAGAAGTCAGTTATATTTACAGTGAAGCATTTACGCATGACGGAATCGGAAATGCGATCATGAACCGTTTGGAGAAGGCGGCAGGTCATCACACGATTCAGGCGGCCGATATCACAAGGCTGCAAAAGTACAGAAGGATTCTTTTTGTGAGCAACAGTGACTGTTGCAGGGGACCGATGGCGGCGGAGATTCTTCGTCATGAGTCCTTGATGCAGGAATATAAGATTGGTTCTCGCGGAATGGTGGTACTTTTTCCGGAACCGGCAAATCAGAAGGCAGAGGCGATCATGCGGAGTAAACAGATGACACTTGCGGCACATGAAGCGACACCGCTGATGGAAGATGATTTGGACGAGGACACATTGGTACTTACTTTTGAGGAAACACAGAAATGGAAAATTATTTCTGACTTTGAAAATGTGAAGAATGTATATACTTTAAATGAGTATATTGATGATGACAGAGTGGCGGACTCGGCAATGGGACAACCTCTTCCGGTATACGGAGCCATTTTTGAATTATTACAGGAATTAGTAGGGAAATTAGCAGAAAAGCTGAATGAGGAGGTAAAGAAAAAATGATAGGAATTGGCTGTGACCATGGTGGTTATAATTTGAAATTAGAGATTTTGAAGTATTTAGAGAAAAAGGGATTGGAGTACAAAGACTTTGGCTGTGACGGAGAAGCCGTAGATTATCCGGTTATTGCAAAGAAGGTCGGACAGGCGATCATAGATGGAGAATGTGAGAGGGGAATCCTGATTTGCGGAACTGGAATCGGTATTTCCATTGCGGCAAATAAAATGCCGGGCATTCGCTGTGCACTTTGTTCGGATTGTTTTTCGGCAGAGGCAACCAGATTGCACAACGATACGAATATCATTGCACTGGGCGGACGTGTGGTCGGACCGGAACTGGCGGTGAAAATGGTCGATATCTTTTTGCACACACCATTTTCAGGCGATGAAAGACATGTGCGTCGGATTCAGATGATTGAATAAAGAACATACGGAGGATAAGTGAATGTCAAGTAAAAGAACAGATTATATTTCGTGGGACGAATATTTTATGGGGGTTGCCATTCTTTCCGGAATGCGTTCAAAAGATCCGAATTCGCAGGTAGGCTGCTGTATTGTCAGTCAGGACAACAAAATACTCTCTATGGGATATAATGGTTTTCCAAAAGGCTGTTCTGACAATATTTTTCCATGGGACAGAGAAGCGGAAGATGCAATGGATACCAAGTATTTATATGTGGCGCACAGTGAGTTGAATGCGATTTTAAATTACAGTGGCGGAAGTCTTTCCGGTGCAAAACTTTATGTGTCTTTATTTCCATGTAATGAGTGTGCGAAAGCGATCATTCAGTGTGGCATCAAGGAAGTGATTTACGACAGTGATAAGTATGCGGATACGCCGGCAACCAGAGCGTCAAAAAGAATGATGGAAGCGGCAGGTGTTACCTATCGGAAGTACGAAAGAACCGGCAGAGAGGTGCAGTTTACATTGTAATATCAGGCGGGACAGCAGCGATGACTACTGTCCCCTTTTTGCTTCTTTCAGCAGAAAACGATAGCGTTTCCATGCGGCATTGCTCTCAAAAATATAGCAGTCGATTAAATCCGGGTCCATGGCATTTTGAAAATTACAGTGGGCATTCTCCATCTGTATTTTCACACGTTCTATTTCATCTAAAAGTTTTTTGTTTTCCGTATCTTTTTGAGGTGGTTTTTGAAATAAATGCATATTCTTCCCTCCAATTCCTATTAACAGTATAGACAGAAATACTAGAAAATATTTACAAAAGTTCTGCATAAGATAATAAAAAAGGATTTTTTTCTATGAAACGCAGGAATCATTTTTGGGTAAATTTCATAATTCGTGCAATTTTGGGAATAGGCATGATTTTCTTTGCCAATTATTTTTTGAAACAGGAAAAAATCGATATAACCGTTGGAATTAACGCAATTTCCATTCTTACCTCCGGTGTTTTAGGTCTTCCGGGAGTGGTTATGCTGTATGGTATTTCTGTCATTCCGATTTTATAGAGGTTGCACAAAAATAAAACTTTTGAAAAAAACATCTGGACAAGTGAAGAATGAAAGACTATAATACGACGTACAAGAAAAGTGATTCTAGAATTTCAATTTTCGAGAAAAGCCGAATCAGGCGATATTCCAAAAGAAAATGTTTATGAAGAAATGAGG
This sequence comes from uncultured Faecalimonas sp., assembly GCA_964642785.1. Taxonomy (GTDB): domain Bacteria; phylum Bacillota; class Clostridia; order Lachnospirales; family Lachnospiraceae; genus Faecalimonas. Next base: position 8,969 of record CAZXQK010000005.1, on the reverse strand, counting down.
AGATACATTTGAACGAGAAGAATCTTGTAATTTGTGACTCAGAAGTTCGTTATGCAAATGGACTTGGTGATAACATTGCGGAACGCGGGGATTTAGCGGTAAAAGTGTATGTTTGCAGTGATTTGAAACACGTGCAGGAATTCGTAAAAGAGAAGCGGATTCATATTTTTATCGTGGATGAACAGTTTGCATACGACAGGAGGACACAAATTAAAGCAACACAAAGTTTTGTCTTAACAAGAGGCAAAGTAAAGGATTTGGGGGATGAAGAATGGGAGGTTGGCAAATATCAGTGTGCCGATGAAATCATTCGTGAAATTTTTGAGCATTACACAGAAAGGACGAAAGAAAACATTATGCGTGTCCGGGTGAAAGAGAGAGCCAGGCTATTGGCGGTATACTCCCCGGTCCACCGTGTTGGAAAAACCAGTTTCGCTCTGGCACTCGGAAAAGAGTGTGCGCAAGAGAAAAAAACGCTTTATCTGAATCTGGAAGAATATTCCGGAATGGTGCAGGAGAAAGAAAGCGAAATGAATTTGGGAGATTTGTTATATTATCTCAAACAGGGCAATGAGAACTTAGGGTTCCGCCTGCAATCCGCAGTCCGGCAGGAGGAAGGATTAGACATCATTTCACCAATACCGATGGTTTTGGATCTGAAAGAAATTTCATGGTCGGAGTGGGAGCAGTTCCTGAACCGGATTTTGGAGGATAGTCCGTATGAACTTGTCATTTTAGACATCGGAGAAAGTATACAGGGACTGTTTCAGATGCTGGAAATGTGTGACAGGATTTATATGCCGGTGACAGACGATGACAGGGCAGTGCAAAAAGTCCGGCAGTTTGAAACGAATCTGGAACAGCTGAAACTGGACAGAATCGGACGAATCACATATCGATTTGTTATGCCGCCCAAATTAGAAGAATTTGCAAAAATACGAATGAAGGAGGAATGTTAGATGATGAACACAAAAGAACTTCAGGAAAAGCTTTTGAGAGAAATTGATTTGTCGAAAGAAGTGGCAGACGAAGAATTGATGGAAATGATACGCCGGCTCATAGAGAGGGATGGGAAAGACAGTTATATTCCGCTCAGCAAAAAAGCAGATATCGGCAAAGATCTGTTTAATGCGTTTCGGAAGCTGGATATTTTGCAGGACTTATTGGAGGACGAGGAAATTACGGAGATCATGATCAATGGGACAGACCATATTTTCATTGAGAAAAACGGAAACCTGTTGCAGTTAAAAAAATCATTTTCGGACCGTAATAAGCTGGAGGATGTCATACAGCAGATTGTGGCAGATGCCAATCGAATCGTGAACGAAGCATCACCGATTGTGGATGCCAGACTGATGGACGGTTCCAGAGTAAATGTGGTGCTGTATCCTGTGGCACTTAATGGTCCGATTGTTACCATCAGAAAATTTCCGAAAGAGCCGATGACCATGCAGGAACTGATACGAAAAGATTCCCTGAGCACGGAAATCAATGAGTTTTTGCAAAAACTGATAGTTGCCAAATACAATGTTTTTATCAGTGGCGGTACCGGCTCAGGGTAAAACCACATTTCTAAATGCCTTGTCAGATTACATTCCGAAAGACGAACGCATCATTACGATTGAAGACAGTGCGGAACTTCGTATTGAAGGGGTACCGAATCTGGTGCGGCTGGAAGCACGAAATGCAAATGTGGAAGGCAGTGGAGAAATTTCCATTCGGGATTTACTAAAGGCATCGCTGCGTATGAGACCATCCCGCATCATTGTTGGAGAGGTGCGTGGCAGTGAAGCCATCGATATGCTGCAAAGTCTGAATACAGGACATTGTGGTGCCAGCAGTGGTCATTCAAACAGTCCGAGGGATATGCTGAGCCGATTGGAGACTATGGTGCTTATGGGAATGGAAATTCCGATTTCGGCAGTGCAACGACAAATAGCATCAGCCATAGACATTATCGTGCATTTGGGAAGGCTGCGGGACAAAAGCAGGAAAGTTTTACAGATTGTAGAGGTTCTCGGATACGAAAATGGTGAAATTCAATTGCAGACATTGTTTGAATTTCAGGAGAAGCAAGTGGTAGACGGGAGAATACAGGGAGAATGGGTAAAAGTTCATGAAATACAAAATACAGAAAAATTATTGGCAGCAGGATATTCATAAAAGGGAATATCTGATTGCGTTGATACAGGGAAGCCTCTTGCTTGTGGCGGTTTCGTACCTGTTCTATGGCACATGGGTATGTGCAGTTCTATTTTCACCGTACTTAATCCGGTATATAAAATCATGGGAACAACAGAATATCAAAAAGAAGCAGGTGGATTTCCGATTGCAGTTTAAAGAAGCTATCCAATCACTTTCCGCAGCTTTAAATGTAGGTTATTCCGTAGAAAATGCCATGCGGGAAACAGTGAAGGATTTGAAGGAAATTTATAAAAAAGACGAACGTATCCTGCGGGAATTTTCTAATATGATACGACAGTTAAAGATGAATGTTACTGCAGAAGCAGTGTTGAATGATTTTGCTGTGCGAACAGGAGATGAAGATGTCCAGACGTTCGTAACGGTGTTTAACATGGCGAAGCGAAGTGGCGGTGATACATTGGAGATTATTAGAAATTCCGTACGGCAGATGGGAGAGAAAATTGATGTGGAGCGTGAAATCGTCACACTTGTTTCTGCAAAAAAACTGGAATTTAAGGTTATGACACTGATTCCGATGGCAATGATAGTGTATCTGAAAATCAGTTTTCCGAATTTTCTGAATGTGCTTTATGGAAATGTGGCGGGTGTCCTGATTATGAGTGTTTGTCTTGGGATTTATCTGGTATCGTACGAAATGGGAAAACGGATTGTGGAAATTGAGGTGTAAACATGAAACATATTTGGAAAATACTCCTCCTTACAATTTTTGCGACAGTGGCAGTATTTTTTCTGGAAAAAGCAGCAGGTGAAGGAACCCTTTTTGTCACACGCAATTCGTATGGGGAAGGTGAAAAGGTCGAGGAGTACGAAGTGACGGTAGAGGGGGAACTTGACCGGGAAAATGTTCAAGTTGAAGTGGGAGAAAGGGAATATACAGGTTCTGAGGTGGAACAGCTTTTTGAAACTGTCATGACGGAATTGGACAAGGTCGTGCTTGGTGATAATGAGAGTTTTGATCGCATTGAAAGTGATTTGAATTTGGTGTCAGATTTGGAGGATTACCCTGTGATTTTTCAATGGGATTTGGATTCCTATGAGGTGATGGGAATTGACGGAATTATCAAGGAGGACAAGGTGTCTGATAAAGGAACCATGGTGCAGCTTCGGGGAACGATTTCCTATTATGAACAACAGACCGTTTATGTCAGAAACATGATGGTATATGCACCGACAAGGGAAGGAAACGTCAAGCTGTTATATGATATCCAAAAGGAAATTCAGAAGCGGGAGCAGGAAACCAAAGAGGAGGTACAATTTTCGCTGCCGGAAGAAGTAGACGGGAAGCAGTTGTCATGGAGCCGCAAGCAGGAGGCACATTGGTATTATGTACTGCTTATCGGGGTGGCGGCAAGCGTGTACGTAGTGTATCGGGAGAAAGAACAGAAAAAACAAAGTGTAAAGAAAAGGCGGGAAGAACTGCTGCGGGAGTATCCGGATATGGTGAGCAAATTTACCATGTTGCTCGGTACCGGAACGACGGTAAAAGGTGCGTGGGAGAAAATCGTTCAGAACTATGAACAGCAAAAGGAGCAGTTGGGAAGCAGACTGGTTTATGAGGAAATGGCTCTTACTTATCGGGAAATGCAGGGCGGTGTGTCTGAGGTCGAAGCGTATGAAAAGTTTGGGAAACATTGTGAGATCATGGTCTATGTGAAATTTGGTGCAATGCTTGCACAAAATCTCAGGAAAGGAAGCAGAGGAATCTCAGAACTCCTGAGAATGGAAGCGATTCAATCTTTTGAGAATCGGAAAAGTACGGCGAAAAGATTGGGAGAAGAAGCAGGTACAAAATTGCTGTTACCTATGTTGGGTATGCTGTTTGTGGTGCTGATTATGGTTATCGTGCCTGCTCTTCTCACCATGCAATTATAATTTATGAGGAGGAAAGAAAGATGAAAAGAACAGTAAAAGGCTCTATTGTTGTGGAAGTGATTTTAATATTGGTGGTTCTGATTGCACTGGTTGCAATCTTCAAAACACAATTAACAGAGTTAGTAGGTGAAATCTTTGAAAAAATCACAAAACAAGGGCTTGCAATTTAAAGGGGTGATGACTGCATTTCTTGCAATGATTTTTATCCTGATGTTATCTGTGGTGGCAGCACTGATTGAAAGCACTTCCATACAGATTACGAAAAATCGGAAACGTGCAGATACGCTTCTTGCGTTGGAAAGCACATTCGCAGAGTATCAACGTGAGTTGTTGGAGGAATATGAAATATTTGCAAGATATGGCTGTACGGAGTCTGTCATAAAGCAGCGACTGAGTTACTATGGTGCAAAGAATATGGAACACGAACTTATAAGAAAACAGTTGTTGACAGATTCGCAAGGTGCATCATTTTACCATATGGCGGTGCGTTATATGAAGGACTGGCTTGGGGCAGAACATACCCCTTCCGGTTCAGAATATAACACTTCATCGGAACGTGACGTGGAAGAAAAGGAGCAGGAAAATGCACAGGAACTTGACCGGTTGCTGACGGAAAATGAGGCAGAACTTCCTGCGGAGAATAATCCCTTGGAAAGTGTCGGAAAATTAAAGAATAAACCATTATTGTCCCTGATCGTGCCGAAGGAAAAGACACTTTCGACGAACGTGATTGAACTGTCTGATTTACCGTCAAAGCGAGAACTTGAGAAGGGGAACTGGCAGCAGGAGGGCAGTGGCAGTACTACGGACAAAGTGTTTTTTCTTGCCTATGTGACGGAACATTTTTCGAATCTGACAACGAGTCAAGAGGGCGATGCACTGCTGTATGAACAGGAATATCTTATAGGAGGATTTGCAGGTGATCAGGAAAATTTAGAGTCGGTTTGCAAAAAAATCATGAATATTCGGACTGTTGCAAACTATACATATTTGTTGACAGACTCTGCGAAACTGGCAGAGACAGAGGCGATGGCGGCAACGCTTTGCACGCTGCTGACAGTACCGGGGATTACTCAGGTGGTCAAATACGCTCTTCTTTTTGCATGGGCGTATGGAGAAAGTATTGTGGATATGCGGGCACTATTAAAAGGAAATAAAGTTCCGGCAGTGAAAAATAGTGAGAATTGGCAATTACAACTTACGAATTTATTAACACTCGGAACAGAAAATGAAATAACGGGAGAAAAAAATTCTCAAAGCGGATTATCCTATTCGGATTATCTGAAGATTCTTCTGACGATTCAAAGTCAGGAAATACTAAGCATACGGTGCTTAGATTTAATCGAATGCAATTTACATATCAGAACAGATGAATGTATGACCAAGGCGGAAATTAGAAGTGAGGTAAATCTGCGCAGGGGCATACAGGATATTTTTACAACATCATTTGAATATCAATAAAAAGAAAAGGGGTGAATGCAGATGTTCTTTCCAAATTGCAAAAAAATTAACAGAAAGGAGAAAGGCTCTCTTTTGGTAATTCATGTTCCTCTTATCATTCATAAAAATAAAAGTAAGGAAAGGACATCTTCATTCACCTCTAAGGGAAGTCTGACGGTGGAGGCGGCAATGGCTGTTCCGATTTTCTTTTTCGCCATGCTTTGTATGGTCTATCTGTTGGAAACCATGTCGATTCAGATGAGTATGAGAAACGCCCTTTACAGCGTAGGGAAAGAAGTGGCGCAAAAAGCATATGGTTCTTCCATTTTGCTCTCGTCAGACATTGAGAAAAAGATGGTTGCGAATCTGGGGACGGAGAAATTAGAAAACAGTATCGTTGTGGGCGGTGCAGAAGGTTTGGATTGTCAGAAATCGTATTCCAATTGGAGTACAGGCGTCTTTGATTTGTCAGTGCGGTATCAGGTACAAATTCCGGTACTGATGTTTCGGCTTCCGCTTGTTTCTTATGAAGAAACCCTGCGGGTGAAGGGCTGGAATGGATATGGAGCGGGACTGTATGCTGATACGAAAGAGGAAGTAGTTTATGTCACAGATTATGGTTTGGTTTATCACAAGGATAAAGATTGTACATATTTGGAACTGTCTGTTCAGTCGGTGTCAGCAGGTGATGTCAAAGATTTGCGGAACGCTTCGGGAGGCAAATATTATCCTTGTGAAAAATGTGGAGGAAAGGCAGGAGAAATGGGCTTGGTTTACATTACAACATATGGAACTCGCTATCATTCGTCATTGGAGTGCAATAAGATAAAAAGAAATGTACATGAAGTACCTCTTGATGAGGTGTATGGGTTAGGAGGCTGTTCAAAATGTGTGAAGTAATAAAGTGGCTACTCTTCGTCATGCTTGGGGCGGCAGGAGTAATGGATGCTAAAAAGCGGGAAATTCCATTGTGGCTGCTTGTTATGATGAGTGCGGCAGTGGGTGTATACACTTTGTGTAGTTGGAATATGGAAATGGGGTATCGTCTGGCAGGAGCCGGTTTGGGCATTTTATTTTTGGTTGTCAGTAAAGTGACAAGAGAGGCAATCGGATATGGAGACAGTTGGGTGATATTGCTGCTTGGGATACAGCTTGGAATTATGCAGGCATTACAGATTTTGTTCGCAGCTTCTCTTTTGGCGGCGGTATTTGCAGTATTCTATTTGTGGAAAAAGAATTGGAATCGAAACGTCACATTGCCTTTTCTCTCATTTTTGGCAATCTCGTACATAGGAGTGATTGTTACATGAAACGGAGATATCGGGGAAGTATGACCATTGAAGCTTCGTACCTGCTTCCTATTGTGCTGGTTGTGTTTTGTGTAACGATAACCCTGCTGTTTTATTATCATGACAAGATTGTATTGATGGGGACGGCACACGAAACTGCCGCATATGGTGCGGGCACAAAAGAAGCGGGGGAAGATGAATTAAGAAGCTATGCGAAGGCAAGGGTGAACGGGAGACTCTTGTTATTTGCGACTATGGAACCGGAAATTACGATAGAAAAAGAACAGGTGCAGGTTGTGTGTACAGCACGAAAAAAGCAAGTGGCAGTACGAGTAACATGTACGGTGAGTCGGACGGAACCGGAAGATTACATTCGCAGTATTCGGAAATTAAAGAAACTTGGAGAAGGGAAGGAAGAAAATTGAAAACTTATTACAAAAACGATTTGAAAAAGGCATACTTAATCTTGGAAGGAGAAGAAGGGGAACAGGAAGATTATCAGGCAGTGATGTTAAAAGAGAATGATGTGGAAGGACTGCTGAAAACAGATGTACGGTATCTGAATAACTGTGGTCAGTATCATTATGACATCAGCGGGAAGACATCGTTTAAAACATTGCATGAAAAGATACAACTGACATATGAAGATATGAAACGCTTGGTTGAAAATCTTTTACAGACCATACAAAATCTGCGAAAATATATGTTAGATGCAAACTGTATTTTGTTGGATCCGGAATTCATCTACTCAGATGCAAAGCAGTTTTATTTCTGTTATTATCCTCCTTGCAGGGAGGATGCAAAACAGGCGTTTCATCAATTAACGGAGTTTTTTGTCAAGGAAGTGGATTATAAAGAGGAAGACGGAGTTCATTTTGCCTATACCATGCATAAGATGACAATGGAGGAAAATTATAGTATAGAAGAAATTATGCAAAGTCTGCTCCCGGAGAAAACAGAGCCGGAATCTTCTGATTATAATTACACTGAATGTATGGAAAGTGTATTGCAGCCGGAAGACCGGGTGGAGGAGAGTAATGACCTGTGGGAACCGGTTCGCAGACTGATAGAAAAGGCGAGAAGAAAGCGGGTTGGTTATGCAGGGGAGGACTTGTAAAATCGAGAAAAATTCTTTATAATGGTTCTAGACTTATTCAAGGAAGGAAAAAGTGATGGAACTGACAATTGTATTGGTGGTGGTGAATGTACTTGTATTTTTCGGACTTTCCTTTGGTGGAATGACAGAAGATGCAGTGTATATGTTGGAACATGGTGCGATGTATGTTCCTTATATATTAGAAAACGGAGAATATTACAGATTATTTACCAGTCTGTTTTTGCATTTTGGCTTCACTCATTTATTGAACAATATGGTTACGCTGGTAATCATGGGAAGATATGTAGAACCGCTGGTAGGGAAAGTTCGTTTTCTTATCATATATTTCATCAGTGGTTTGGGTGGAAATTTACTGTCCGGATGGATTGAATTTATCACAGAAGATCATGTGGTATCCGCAGGAGCTTCCGGCGCAATTTTCGGATTGACAGGAGCTCTCCTGGGGTTGACACTGCTCTACCGGGGACGCATAGGACGACTGACCTCGCGAGATGTACTGATTGTGGTTGTGCTCAGTCTGTATAATGGTTTTGCCGGTCAGGGCGTTGATAATGCAGCACATATCGGAGGATTGATCAGTGGTTTTCTGACAGTGCTTGTATTGGGAGGGACACAGAAAAACAAGTACCGGAACCAATGGTAGATTCAGCGGAGATTGTGCCTCCGTGCGCCTTGACAATCTGATTACAGATTGCAAGACCAATTCCGGTACCATTTTCCTTTGTTGTGACAAAAGGTTCAAAAATGGTAGGAAGAAGTTCCGGAGAGATGCCACAGCCTGTATCACGAATTCGTATAGTGACGGAAGTCTTGTCCGCCTCGGCATCTAAAAATATGGAATGATCCGGAAGAGCGGCTTCGTAAGCATTTTTCAAAAGATTGAAAAATACCTCTTGTAATTTTGTCCGTTCTCCGATAATCTGAGGGAGAGACGGAGAAATTTTTGAAGTGTATTTCACGTCTGACATCGCAATTTTGGCAGCAAAAGACAGGGAAACCTGTTCCAATAAAGTATGCAGAGAAAAAGAGTCTCTCTCTTTACAATC
>CAZXQK010000004.1:0-16413 GCA_964642785.1 uncultured Faecalimonas sp. | reverse complement strand
GAATAGAGAATAATGCTCATGTAATAGTTAAGGCAACTATATCTGATGGAACAGAGACGCTTGAGAGCGATGAAAAAGTGTTTTACAATTTTGCAGGGTATTTTACGACGACCAACATTATCTTCAATAGTCAGGGTAGCACAGGGACATTATCTTCCGTGTCCTCTGACACAGAAACGATAATTACACCGGAGCAGGAACCGGTTGAGATTACCTTTTCAGATTGTGGTATTGAGGATGCGACGTTCAACGCAGCCAATTCTTTTTCTAAAAGCGGAACTATGCCAGACAGTGTAACATCTTTGAAGAATGTCACGTTTAAAGGTGTGATGGCATTTACAACATGGAATGACCCGTATATCATGCTGGGCGGAGAAGCAGAAGAACTCTCGGATGAAACCCAAACATCCGGTATCGTACTGATCAAACAGCCATATTACGATGATGGCGAATTAAAATGGGGAATCGGTCTTAGGTGCAATATATATGATACTACCTATCAGAAGAAGGATACCGTACTTTATACCGAGGCTGATATGAAAGCAGAAGGAATCGAGTTTACCGGTCAGCCATGGCTCATTTCCATGACGATTACGTATACAGGAACAGATAAACAGGATGTGACAGTGGCAGTAAAAGTCAGCAACGGTGTACATACACTGACCGGAAAAGAACATACCTTTACCGGTGTAAGAAAGTATTTAAAGACAACGAAAGTAGTAGTGGATGCGAAAGGGAGTGCAGGTTCCATTGCTTCCGTAAAAAAAGTAAAAGAAACGTCTGAAAGTTATAATCTGTCTTCCGGTGCATATCTCATGGATATGGCAGGGTGCATTACTGCGAAAGACGGAATTTTGACGGAAGCGGGATCATCTCTGAATCATGCAGGAAATTATACGCTCATGGGTGTTGAAAAGGGTATTGTTAAGATTGAAAAAATTGCCTTATACGCACTGGGAGATATGAATTTGGATGCGACGGTAGATGACAATAAGAACGTAATAAATGATATCAGTGTAGAGGATTTGGTTATTATAGAGAAATGTATTGCCGATACATCTATGTATACAGAGGCACATTTGTGTGCGGCTGATCTGTCAAATGATAATAAGGTGGATGAAGATGATGCAGAGATGATGCGTCAGGTACTTGCAGGAATCATCCGTGCAAATGAGTATTATCCTGCAACATTGACCTACGAATTCATAGGCGGAGATGAAGTGATGCCCATAGGCGGATATGAAGGACCTTATGCAAAAGACGGAAAGGATTATCTGACGGATGACATCTATAAGGCACTCAGTGATGCAAAGATTAATCTGGTCGTGAAATCCACGATGGATTATCTGGATGGAAATTATGACGGGACAACATATACCGGTGTAAGTGCGACAGAAAAGGCATTGCAGTTATCTGAGAAATATAAAATCGGAATGTATGTTGCGGACAGCAATATCAACTATGTTTCTCCAACGGGACTGGAAAGTACAAACACCGAACTGGGAGTCGGATATGATACAAAATATAAGACATTTGTGCATGAAAAATGGATTGAGAATGAAAAGGAAGCCGCACAGGCATTATCCAAATACAGCATTTACGATTCTTGTTTGGGAACCTATGTGAAGGATGAACCCTTTACAGCGACGTTCAATGCAACAAACGCTTCTTTACTTGACAGCGGAAACAGGCTGGAATGGTATACGGATGCAGCGAAGATACTGAACAGATTCAGTAATACATTTGGTTATCTGAACGCTCAGTGCTACAGTGGGAGAAATAAAGACAATCCGTCGAAAAACATTTTGAGTGGGATTGACTACAATTATAAAGAAAATACTTCCGTGGCATTGTATAAAGAATATTTGAATGAGATTTTAACGGGCACTCAGATACCTGTCCTTGCATATGACAATTATATGTATGCGGCCAAGGGAAGCATTAGTGACGAGAAGCGTTCAGCGAAAGATGCAAACACCTGGATTGTCAATCTGGATACAGTTCGTTCCGTTGCGAAAAAGAATGATACGGGAAAGGAAGTTCCGTTTTGGACATATGTGGCAGCAGGCGGATATTTTGACGATAACACAACTGCGATTACCGGCACAGATCAGATCATGACTCAGAGACAGTTTGACTGGCAGGTAAATGTGCCATTGGCATTTGGAACAAAAGGACTTACCTATTTTCCGTTAATTCAGCCGACAAATTTTGCAACCGATGAAGATGCAGATGGAAAAAAGACCAGAAACGGAATGATCAATACAGAGTCTCAGACAACCGTGTGGTATGACTATGCCAAGGTCATCAATCGACAGGTTGCAGCGGTCGATCATGTGCTTATGAAAGCAGACAATAAAGGTGTAATCGTGTCTGAAGGTACAGATTCCTATGCGTATAAGAACATGGTAAATATCAGTTATAAACAGTATGGAACGAGTCCGACACGGCCATATAGTGTACAAAACTACACACTGGAAGCCTATAAGTCCTCCGACCCACAGGAACGAGTGATAAAATTCACTTCTGATAATACAGAATATGGTGCCATTGCGGGAGTATTTTCATACCTTGGACAGTCAGCATATTATGTGGTAAACTGGAATGATGAAGGAACCTCAACAGATACGGTCACACTGATGTTTGATAAGAACAGATCCTATACTTTGATTCAGGAGGCAAAAGAAACGACAGGGTCAGGTACAGAATGCAAATTGCAACTGGCAGCAGGAGAAGGTGCGCTGATCATTTTAAGTAATTGACAGATGTCAGAAAATCATCACAGAGAGGGAGCAGGTAAAGTGGCTACCTTTTGTAAAAATTACAATTAAGGAGAAGAGTTATGGAAGGACTAAAATATCGCTGTGTGATGATAGACAGTTCCAGAAATGCAGTTATGAATATGGATACTGCACGAGAAATGATACATATGTTAGCAGATATGGGTTACAACGCAATGATGTTGTATACGGAAGACACCTATGAGGTGGATAGTGAGCCTTATTTTGGATATCTTCGCGGACGTTATGGAAAAGAGGATATCAAAGAATTGGATCGCTATGCCAAGGCACATGGAATCGAACTTATGCCGTGCATTCAGACACTGGGACATTTATCAACGATCATGCGTTGGCCACAGTACGGGAAACTGCAGGATGGAACCGATACATTATGTGCGGAAGAGGAAAAAGTGTATGAATTGATTGAACGCATGTTTTCGACCATAGCAGAATGTTATACCAGTCGTGTGATCAATGTAGGGATGGACGAGGCGGATTCCATGGGACTTGGAAATTATCTGAAAAAACATGGATATCATGAAAGATTGGAAATATTTGGAAAGCATCTCAAGAGAGTATGTGAGATTGCGGAAGAGTATGGATTTACCATTTGTATGTGGAGTGATATGTTTTATAAACTTGCGACCGGTACGTTCTATGGGGCAGATGATGCGGATATTACTGATGAACAGGCAGATAAAATTCGGAGAATGATTCCGAAAAATGTGCGGTTGGTTTATTTCGATTATTGGAATTGGGACAAGGAACATTTTGATCATCATATGAAACTTCATAAAAAACTTGCAGAGGACATTTGGTTTGCAGGTGCTGTATGGGGTTTTGTAGGATACGCACCGCATAATGCATTTTCCATTGATGCAGGTAAGAGGGCACTTGCTGCATGCATGGATAATCGGTTGCGGAATGTCATGATCACCATGTGGGGAGATGACGGAGCAGAATGTTCCAGATTCAGTCTTCTTCCGTCATTGTATTATGATGCATGCCTTCTGAATGGAGTTACAGATGAAGATGAGATAAAAAGAGGTTTTGAAGCCCTGTTTGATATTTCGTTTGATGCGTTTATGCTGTTGGATTATCCGAATACAACCAATGACAGACAAAATAATAATGCGGATAAATACTTGCTTTTCAATGATCCGTTTACGGGCATTTATGACCCTGCGATTCCGGAAAATGAAGGTGAGAAGTATACTGCCTGCGGCAAAAAACTGGCAGCATATACAGAGCATGAAAGATGGGGGTATTTGTTTAAGACATCGAAAGCCCTTTGTGATGTATTGGAAATCAAAGCAAATCTTGGACAGCGGACAAGACGTGCATATCAGAAGAAAAACATGGAAGAATTACAGAGAATCATTATAGATTATGAAGAATGTATTCGCAGATTGAATGTTTTTTATGAAGCATATGAAGAACAATGGATGGTGGAGAATAAACCATATGGTTTTGAAGTACAGGATATCAGGATTGGTGGTTTGATCCGAAGAATAGAGCATTGTAAAAAGCGTTTAGAAAAATATTTTCAGGACAAAAGTTCAGCCATTCCGGAATTAGAAGAACATTTAATGGAGCCATTTGGAAATGGCGGAACTTATCAGCCACAGGATTACTGTATTGAGAAATGGAGTAAGATCGTATCGGTAAATACGGTATAAAGGAGACGGTATGAAAAAAGAATTTTTTGCGGGAATCTATTGCCCGCCAAGTTGTGGAAAGGCAGGATATCCGAATCGTATCACAAATGAAGTGTTTGGTCTGCTTGCAAAAGCCGGAATCAGACAGATCTATGGATATTATGATGACGAACAGGGTATGGATACTGTTCATAAACTGCTGGATCTGAGTGCCGAGCATGGAATGGTGTATTATCCAAGGTTGAAAGTGTTTGATCAGTTTCTTGGAGAGAGGGGAAATGAAAAATTCCCATTATTCACAGATATGAGCAAAGAGAAACAGGAAGCAGTGAAAAAGGACTTTATTGACTGTATCGATGCTATCAAGGATCATCCTGCGTTTGGAGGAATTTTCATCAGTGATGAAAGACCTTTAGAAGCATATGAAGGAATGGCAGTGGCAAGAGAAATTTTTGCTAAGAAATATCCGAATAAGGAATTTCATTATAATGCCTTGAATTATTTTGGTGATGACAAAACCATGTTTTATCGTAATGGAGATAGCAGCAACCGAAAATATATGCTGACAGGAGAATTAGAATATAATTCCCAAAATCGATTTTCCAGATACCGGCTTTACATGAATGAGTATTTGGATGTATGTGCAGGAGAAAGAATATCTACTGATTTATATCCATTTGCACCTACGTGGAAGAACGTACCGACATCCATTCATCGTGGCGGATATGAAATAAATTATATTATGGCAGAATATCGAAGAAAAAAAAGTATCCCGTGTTATCTATGCATTCAGGTTGGAGATTGGGATAAGGGACGTTATATTGGTCGTCCTGAGACTGCGTTACATATGAATTTAATTATGGCATATCAGTTAGATGGCTTCATTTTCTTCCCTGGCGTTTATCCAAACGACTGGCTTGGCGATGAGATTATGAAAGGGAATGAGAACGGAATCAATGCACTATTAGACGCAATGGGGAAACCGACAGAACATTATGGATATGTACAAAGGCTTTTAGAACATGCACAAAGTTGTGCAGATGTGTTGCTTAACAGTGAATGGAACGGAGTATACACAATCGGAGAATTTGAAGGTGGATTCGGCGATGTGGATTTAGATGAAGTTGAGTGGAATGAATGTATCTATCGGGGCGGACTTCCTGAGGGAGAATTATTTGAATATTGTGGCACAAAACCGGAGATTGATACGGAGAGTCAATTGTTTGTCGGTGTATTTGAAAATACCGAAGATGATGTGTATTTTGTTGTTAATAATAGTATTGTAAAAGAAACAACATTTGTGATAAAAACAAACGGCACATGGAAATTAACCATAGACGGTAAGTGTGTAGAGGGAAGCGGTGACTTGAAGGTCACATCCTTAAATGCCGGTGAAAGCATCATGCTTGAAGTGAAAAAATAAAAGGGGGACAGTACATGATAGATACAAATCCAAAAACAGAACGAATCAATACCCTGCTCGGAGTACTGAACGGAAGAATCACCAAAAGAGTCATTGAATCCAAATTTGACATTGAAATCGCAGATTCAGGATATCGTTCGGATGAAAAACTGCCGGCTGATGAAGTGACATGGAGAAAATTTGACGGAGTATGGGCCGGCGAAAAAAGGGATTCTCATTACTGGTTTCGGTTCCATGTTTCAGTACCGGAAGGTGCAGGAATTTATCATTTAAACTTTGAAACCAGTGATAATCAGTGGAAATGGGACGACTGCGATAACCCGCAGATGTTGGTACATGTTGATGGCAGACCGGTTTCGTCCTTAGATTGGAATCATCGCTTTGTCACCTTAGAAAGAGGTGAACATGAAGTGTGCATTTATGCTTATACAGGCTGTTGGGTCAATGAGGTCTGGACTGATGAAACAAGGACATTTTTATTACAGGTTTCCCTTACGGAAGCAGATCCTGAAATACAGGGATTATATTACGATATTAAGGTACCGTTTGATGCTGCGGAATGCATGGAAAACGGAGATTATAACAGAGAAAGAGTTCTGAATCTCTTAAATGAGGCATTGACCATCGTAGATGTGCGGGAGAAAAGTTCGGAATTTTATCCGTCTGTATTAGAAGCACGAAAGTTCATGAAAGAAAAATTTTACGGTGCATTCTGCAAAGAAACAGATATTAAGGCGTATTTTACAGGACATGCTCACATTGATATTGCATGGCTTTGGCCGGCACGACAGTCAAGAGAGAAAGCGGAACGGACATTTACCACTATTTTAAAGTTAATGGAAGAGTATCCAAAACTTCGCTTTTTTGCCAGTTCTCCGGTGCTTTACAAATGGCTGAAGGAAAACAGACCGGGGCTGTATGCCAAGATTCAACAGAAAGTCAGGGAAGGCAGATGGGAAGCAGACTGTGGAACCTGGGTAGAACCGGATATGAACATGCCTTCCGGTGAAAGTCTGGTGCGTCAGTTTTTATATGGTAAAAAATTTCTTCAGGAAGAGTTTGATATTGATAGCAAAATTTTATGGGTACCGGATTGTTTTGGCTTTTCAGGAGCTCTGCCACAGATTATGAAGGGCTGTGGAGTAGAACAATTGATAACTACAAAACTGGGATGGAATGATACAAACAAAATGCCTCATGACAGTTTTAAATGGAGAGGAATTGACGGCAGTGAAGTGTATGCATATTTTATAACGGCGCAGGATGTTCCATTAGATGATGGAAAAGGAAACAGAAAGTCTTATACAACATATTCGTCTACAGCAACTCCGTCACAGACGCTGGGGGCATGGGAAAGTTTCCGGGAAAAAGAAATTACAAGTAACGTGCATGTCGCATTTGGATTTGGTGACGGAGGCGGAGGTCCGAGTGCAGAACAGATAGAATACGTGGAACGTATGAGTTATGGCATACCGGGATTACCGACTGCTCAGTTTGCGGGGGTAGAAGAATTTGTCACAACGGTACAGAAAGATATGGAAGCACATGCTGGCTCTTGCCCGAAGTGGGATGGGGAACTCTATTTCGAATTTCACCGTGGAGTGTACACATCAGTCGCAAAAAATAAAAGATTAAACAGAAAGACGGAATTTGGACTGCAAAATGCGGAATGGTTATCGGCAGCAGGAAAACTGCTTGGCGGTTATCGGTATCCGAAAGAAATCTTTGATGACTGTTGGGAAAAGACCTTGGAATACCAATTCCATGATATTATACCGGGAAGTTCCATCTGGGAAGCATATGAAGAAACGGATATCGGATATGTACAAATTGCGGAAGAACTTGCAAGGATAGAAAAAGGATGCAAGCGAAGCATATATTCCATGTTTTCCGCAGGTGGATACGTTGTTTGGAATCATACGCCATTCATTCAAACAGCACCGGTGAAAATAGGAGATACCTGTGTATTGGCAAAGAATATTCCTGCTCATGGATACAGTGTGTTGTCAACCTTAGATTACAGCAAAGAAAATCATATGTCGGTATCGGAACATTGTATGGAAAATGCGTATGTGAAAGTAACATTTGATGAGAAAAAGCGAATCAGCTCCATTTATGATAAGGAACAGATGCGGGAAGTACTTCCGGAAGGAAAGGTGGCGAACCGATTGGTAGTTTATGATGATATTCCTACGTATTTTGAAGCATGGGAAATCCGTAAGCAGTATCGACTGAAAAGCTATGAGGCAGATGATGTCAGTGCCTGCGAAATCATACGGGATGGCTGCCGTGTCGGTATGAAGATAGAAAGAAAATATTTAACATCGACGATATGTCAGATGATCTGGCTGTATGAGAACAGTCCTATGTTAGAGTTCGAGACCGACATTGACTGGAAATGCCAGAGGGCATTGTTGAAAGCTGAATTTCCGGTGGAGATTAATACCACGCAGGCAATCTGCGATGCATCATATGGCAGTGTGGAACGTTCCATCACACAGAATACGACATGGGAACAGGCAAAATTTGAAGTGTGCGCACATAAATATGTGGATTTGTCTGAAGGCAATTACGGAGCAGCGTTGCTCACGGACTGTAAGTATGGTTATTCATTCCGGGAGAGACAGATGGAATTGACGTTGCTTCGTACGTCAAAACATCCTTATCCGGAAGCGGATCTGTGCAGACATCAGATGCGATATGCATTTTATCCACATTCTCATCATTTTTATGCGTCCGATGTGGTGTCTAAGGCATATGTGTTTAACAATCCTCTGTGCGTGGAAACGATAGAACAGGGAAGTGGATATCTTCCGGCACAGTATTCGTTTCTATCATGTTCTGCAGAGAATGTAGCAGTAGATACTGTGAAGCAGTCTGAGGACGGAGAAGCAGTGATAGTCCGGGTTTATGAATTTGGAAATACAAGGACAAATACAAAACTAATCTGTGGATTTGATGTGGAGAAAGTTGTGAAATGTGATATGCTGGAGCGTGAATTGGAAACTTTAGAAACAAAGAATCATGAATTTGCGTTTACAGTGAGACCATTTGAAATAGTAACATTTAAAGTATATCCGAAAGAGTATGATGTGAGGTGAAAGGCAATATGAAAAAAATAAATTGTGTGATATTGGGATTTGGCGACAGAAGTTCCAGATATGCGGAGTACGCAAAACAAAAGCCGAATGAATTAGAAATAGTCGGTATCATTGACATCAATGAATTGAAACGTCGTCAAGGGAAAGAACTGTACTCCCTGACTGATGAACAGATTTATGAAAGTCTGGAGGATTTTTTGAAAGCAGATGTTTCTTGTGATGTGGTGATCAATGGCACCATGGATGAGATGCATTATGAAACGACCATGCCATTGCTGGAAAAAGGTTATAACATTTTATTGGAGAAACCGGTGACAGCCAATCCGGAGGAACTAATGAAAATTCGTGAAAAAGCAAAGGAAAAAGGATGTAAAGTAGTTGTATGCCATGTGCTGCGTTATACACCATTTTATTCCAAAATTAAAAGTATCATCGACAGTGGAAAAGTCGGAAAAGTAATCAGTATGCAGTTAAATGAACACGTATGGTATGGACACTTTGTGAACTCTTATGTACGTGGGAAGTGGCGCAGTGAAAAAGCATGTGGAAGCAGTCTGCTGCTTGCAAAATGTTGCCATGATACGGATTTAATGTGCTGGTTAAACAATGCCACAGTTCCGTGTTTTGTGTCATCTTTCGGTTCAAAATCTTTCTTCACAGAAAAAAATGCTCCGGGAGGTGCAACACAGTATTGCTATGAATGCCCGAACCAGAAAACCTGTATGTTTAATGCGGAGAAGTTTCAGATAGAAAAGGATTTTATCCCATTTTATACATGGGCAGGAATCAATAAGCCATTAGACGAAATTACACTGGAAGAAAAGAGAGAATTTTTGAAAAAAGACGTGTATGGACAGTGCGTATACAAAACGGATATGGACATTGTTGACCGACAGTGCGTATCGGTAGAATTCGAAAATGGCTCTATCGGGACATTGAATATGATTGGTGGAACAAGTAAAGCAGGAAGACACATACATGTTGTCTGCGAGTATGGTGAAATTGAAGGATACATTGAAGAAAATAAGATTACCGTAAGAATCTTTGATAAAGAGGCAGTACGGTATCATGATGAAATCGTTGACTTTAATGCAGAAGCAGATTTGAGTCAGGAGGATAATTCTGTGGGAGGTCATTATGGCGGCGACTACTATATCATGAAAGATTTAGTGCGTTTTCTGAATGATGAACCGACATCAGTGTCAACGACAGTGATTGATGATTCTGTAAACAGTCATTTGATTTGCTATGCGGCTGAAAAATCAAGAAAAGAAAAAGTAGTAGTTGAATTGAAAAAAGAGTATCTTTAGGATGAGGCTTAAAGCATAGAAAATCACCCCAAAACTTTGACAGAGTAGCAGGGGCAATATCGGGAGGTATAGAATATGTTACCAAAAGTATCAGATGTAAAAGCAATAAAATATGATTATTTTCCCTCTCCATGGCAGGCTGTCATCTGGAGAAACTGGGGGTATGTGCCGGTGGAGAGAATTGCAAGAGTTCTTGATACGTCTTGTGATGTGATTCGTGAATCGGCTAAAATGCTTGGCTTGGATCCGGAAGAACCGGTAGACGAAGTTTGGAATAAACGAGGATACCTGACCAGCATTCGTAATAATTGGCATTTATGTACCTATGAGCAGATTTTGATTTTGCTAAATTTATCGGAAGAAGAACTGGCATTCATTTTAAAAGAAGACGATTTTATGTGGGTAAAGTTAGGTGAAATGAAACCGGATGTGTCTGCACCGAGATATTCTCCGTTGTCCGAAGAACAGAAAATCCAAACAGAAAAAATCTCTGTATTGATGAAAAAATATAATCTGACTGACTTAAAAGATAATGCGTTTTCGTTTGTACAGGAATTTCAGATGCCTGTGGATGATACGAAGATTGAAATTGGATCGTCAGACAGCCTTCGCATGGTCTATCCGTATTTTGCATTATATGGGGATGCCTTGCTGGATGAAAGCATTGACCCGCTGCCGGAAAAGATACTGGAGGAGTATGCAAAGGCAGGGATTAACGGTATCTGGTTGCAGATGGTCTTATATCAACTGGTGGAATTTCCTTTTGCCCCTTCTATGTCAAAAGGATGGGAAAAGAGGATTGCATATTTAAATAAACTGGTTGCTAAGGCAAAAAAATACGGAATCGGGATTTATCCTTATTTCAACGAGCCACGTGCGATGAGTGAAGATTTTTTTGCAAAGTACCCACATCTGAAAGGCGAGCAGGAAGGTGATTACCATGCCATGTGTACTTCTACAAAAGAGGTGCAGGATTATCTGTATGGCGGTATCAGAAAACTGTTTGAACTGGTTCCGGATTTGGCAGGATTTTTTACTATTACCATGTCAGAAAACTTGACGAACTGTTATTCCAGATTATCAGGTGAAATGACTTGTCCGCGGTGTAAAGAGAGAACTCCATGGGAGGTCGTTGCAGAAGTCAATAACCTGATGGCAAAAGGTGCTCATGATGCGAATCCGAGCGCAAAAGCAATTGTCTGGACGTGGGGGTGGCATGATTCTTGGGCGGAAAAAGTAGTACCACTTCTTACAGAAGGGCAGATTTTACAGTGTACCAGTGAAGAAGCCATGAAGTTTTGCATTGGCGGTGTGAATGGCAGTGTACTGGACTATACCATGTCTCTTTGCGGACCGGGTGAGAAAGCAAAGAAGATGTGGAAGGCTGCTAGAGAAAATGGCATGCAGATGTCGGCAAAGGTACAGATCAATAACACGTGGGAGATGGCTGGCGTGCCGTATATTCCAGTGTTCAGTAAAGTGGAACAGCATATCAGGCAACTGAAAGAGCAGGGGATACAACATCTTCATGCCGGTTGGACGCTGGGAGGCTGTCCAAGCCCGAATCTTCGATTGGCAGAATGGCTGATGGAAGATAAGGGGGATTTGAGGGGATTCCTAAAAGCGTGGCTTGGAAATGAAATGGCAGAAGGGGTATATCATGCACAGAAGAAGTTATGTGATGCATTTTCGCACTACCCGTTTCATATAGATACGTTATATTTCGGACCACAGAACTTTGGACCGATGGCACCGTTTTTCTTGGAAGCAACAGGATATGAAGCGACAATGATAGGATTTCCGTATGATAATGTGGAAAAATGGTCGGGAATTTATACGACGACAATATACGAGAATGAATATCAAAAACTGCTTGCCGGATGGCGGGATGGTGTTCAGGATTTGTTGAGCTATAAAGGAAGAAATGCGGAACTGGATGAAGTGATTTTGATGGCAGAAACTGTTTTATGTCACTATGAAAGTGCATATCATCATATCCGGTTTGTATGTCTGCGTGATAAGGTGTTGAAGCAAGGTTTGGAACTTCCAAAGAGTGAATTATTCAGTGTGATCCAAAAGGAAATGGAAACGGTTCAGACGTTGATTGAACTGCGGCTTCAGGATTCACGCATCGGATATGAGTCAAGCAATCATTATTTCTATACATTGCAGGATTTGAAAGAGAAGATGATAAATCTTGCGTGGTGTGAGGAATGGCTTAGATAAAGAGAAAACGGTTGAAGCCTGTCAGGCTTCAACCGTTATTTTTCCAAAGGTTTTACTTTGAGTCTTATAATCCGTTTCAGAAGGAGCGTACAAAGGAGAACAGATACTACTTCTGCAATCGGGTAGGAGTACCATACCATGTGAAGTCCAAATAATTTAGCAAAGATAAATGCTACCGGAAGGATGACTACAATCTGTCTCGTAAAGGAAATGATCAGGCTGTAGACTCCGTTTCCAAGTGCCTGATACATGGAACTCAATACAATACTGAATCCGGCAAATACGAAACTTAAGCTGATGATACGAAGTGCAGGTACGCCGATTTCCAGCATGTGTTCTGATGCCTCGAACAACTTCAAGAGTGTTTGCGGGAACAGTTGGAATATTCCGACACCAACAAGCATGATCAGAACTGCAATCAGGATACTCAGTTTCAAAGTCTGATAAATTCGTTTTTTGTTCTGTGCACCATAGTTGTAAGCGATAATCGGAATCATACCATTTGTCAAACCGAATACCGGCATGAATACGAAACTCTGTAATTTGAAATACACACCAAAAACTGTAGCCGCTGTGGATGAGAACATCAGCAGGATATTGTTCATGCCAAAGGTTGTAAGCGAACCAATGGACTGCATGATAATGGACGGGATTCCGATTTGATATATGCTTTTGATGGTTTCGCCACAAGGCTTAAATTCTTTGAAGGAAATATGGATTTCTTTGTTGCATTTCAAGTTAAAAATCAATCCTAAGATTGCTGCTACAATCTGTCCGACTACGGTTGCAACGGCAGCGCCGGTCACGCCCATTTTCGGAAAACCGAATAATCCGAAGATTAAAATCGGATCCATGATAATATTGATGATGGCACCGAGTCCTTGGGTGATCATGTTGTAAAATGTTTTTCCGGTCGCCTGCAACAATCGTTCAAACGCAATCTGCAGAAAACTGCCGAAAGACGCGATGGTAACGACTGCCATGTACTGTGTGCCGTATTCGATGATCTGTGCATCTGTTGTCTGCATTGCGAAGAAGAAGCGGGAACCGAAGATACCTGCCAGTGCGAATACAACACTGCTCAGCACTTCAATCAGCAGTCCGTTGCGGGCAATGGCATTGGCAGTTTCAAATTTCTTTTCTCCAAGACTTTTGGAAAGCAGGGCATTGATACCGACTCCGGTACCGGTGGAAACTGCAATCATTAGGTTCTGTATTGGAAATGCAAGCGAAACGGCAGTCAGTGCATTTTCGTTCAGTCTTGCAACAAACATACTGTCTACTACATTGTATAAGGCCTGTACCAACATGGAAATGATCATTGGTAAGGACATGGAAATTAGTAATTTTGGAACAGGCATAACGCCCATTTTGTTTTCTTGTCTTACTGAATCTGACATAAAATACCTCCTCTTTTTTTACACATACTCACTTATTCTATCATTGATAGTACATATATGCAATAAAATAGTGACGAAATGGTATGAAAATGTTATGATGTTATGGTACACTTATAGAAGTGAAAAGAAGAAAGAGGAATTTAGATGATACATGAATTTTCCAGAACGGAACTTTTAATTGGTGAAGAAGGAATGGAACGTCTTGCAAATGCAACGGTTATGGTGCTTGGCGTGGGCGGTGTCGGTTCTCATTGTATAGAAGCGCTGGCACGAAGTGGTGTCGGTACTTTGATCTTGGTAGATAATGACAAAGTGAGTCTGACAAATGTTAACCGTCAGTCCATTGCCTATCTGAGTACGGTTGGGGATTATAAAACGAAGCTTATGAAAGACAGGATAGACGATATCAACATGCGGACGAATGTGTACACGTATGAAACATTTGTGCTTCCGGAGAATCTGCAAACCATTTTTGAGCGTCCGGTGGATTATATTGTAGATGCCATTGATACGGTGACGGCGAAACTTGCCGTTGCAGAGTATGCCAAAGCGCATGATATTCCACTAATCAGTTGTATGGGTACCGGGAATAAACTGCATCCGGAGTTGTTTGAGATTACGGATATTTCCAAAACATCTGTCTGTCCGCTTTGCAAAGTGATGCGAAAGGAATTGAAGGAGCGGGGGATTTATCATTTGAAGGTTTTATATTCCAAGGAGAAGCCGGTTGACACATCGGCACGTGACACAGAGGAAGAAAAGGGAATGAGAAGAGCCCTGCCGGGAAGTATTTCTTTTGTGCCTCCGGTGGCAGGACTTCTGATTGCCGGGGAAGTCATTCGCGAGATTGCAGGAGTGTAAGTAGGAGAAGAAAACGATGGATTTGTTTGATTATATGAGAGAACAGAAAAGTGAGAAAGAGTCGCCGTTAGCCTCCAGACTCAGACCGACGACGTTAGATGAAGTGGTAGGGCAACAGCACATTATCGGAAAGGACAAACTGCTGTATCGTGCGATTCGGGCAGATAAGTTAGGTTCCCTGATTTTCTATGGACCTCCGGGAACAGGAAAGACGACGCTTGCCAAAGTGATCGCCAACACGACCAGTGCGGATTTTCAGCAGATCAATGCGACCATTGCCGGAAAAAAGGACATGGAAGAAGTGGTGCAACGGGCAAAAAATAATAGGGGGATGTATGGGAAAAAGACCATTCTTTTTGTAGACGAGATTCACCGATTTAATAAAGGGCAGCAGGATTACCTGCTCCCGTTTGTGGAAGACGGCACGCTGATTCTGATTGGTGCCACAACGGAGAATCCGTATTTTGAAGTGAATGGTGCGTTAATTTCAAGATCCAGTGTATTTGAACTCAGACCTTTGGATAAAGAGGATATCAAACTGCTGTTAAAACGTGCGGTATATGATGTAGAAAAGGGAATGGGAAGTTATCATGCAGAGATTACGGAAGAAGCACTGGAGTTTCTGGCAGACATTTCAGGCGGTGATGCAAGAAATGCCCTCAATGCGGTGGAACTTGGAATTCTGACCACCGAGCGGAGCGAAGACGGAAAGATACATATTACCATCGAAGTGGCACAGGAGTGTATTCAAAAGCGGGTTGTCCGTTACGATAAGACGGGGGATAACCATTACGACACGATTTCTGCCTTTATTAAGAGTCTGCGGGGCTCGGACCCGGATGCGGCAGTGTATTATCTGGCAAAAATGCTGTATGCAGGGGAAGATATCAAGTTTATTGCAAGAAGACTGATGATCAGTGCGTCGGAAGATGTGGGGAATGCAGATCCGAACGCATTGACGGTTGCGGTATCGGCAAGTCAGGCAGTAGAACGCATCGGGATGCCGGAAGCACAGATTATTCTGGCTCAGGCGACTACTTATATTGCAAGTGCGCCAAAGAGCAATGCTTCTTATCTGTCGCTGAATGCGGCTATGGAGAGCGTTCGGACACAGAAAACAACGGTTCCGGTGCATTTGCAGGATGCACATTATAAAGGTGCGGCAAAACTGGGACATGGAATCGGATATAAGTATGCCCATGATTATCCGGAGCATTATGTGAAACAGCAGTATTTACCGGATGAGATTCGGGATGCGAGATTTTACGAGCCTACGGAATTGGGGTATGAAAAACAGATTAAGGAACGGTTGGAACGGTTAAGAAATGGCGAATCATAACAGATTCGCCATAATTTGTGCATAGATTTCCTGGTTTTTGGTATTCCAATTGTTGGCAACCGTTGTTGCTTCCTCTTTTGTAGGAACCGTGATGGTCATATCAAAAAGAGGGGTGCTGTTTTCAATGATCTGACAGCGGACTGCGTATTCCAGACTACTGATTTGGTAGTAATCAGCCTTGATAGAAATCTCGTTTTTCAATTCATAACGCTTTTCTGCAAGGAACGAGTTGATATCGCTTTGGATGGCAGAAGAGATGTTATTTCGGAAGAAATGAATGGTATCTTCCCCTTCTTTTGTGAAATGATAATACGT
>CAZXQK010000003.1:0-17577 GCA_964642785.1 uncultured Faecalimonas sp. | reverse complement strand
TATAGGAAAGAAATAAAAATCAAATAAAGTCACATCAAACCTTGCGAGTTTGAATTGTGTAAAGGAACAAAACTTTCATACTTGTTTGATTTTGGTGATATGTGGTGGTTTGACATTAAGGTGCTAGATATATTAGATACTATTGTAACAAAACCTATGGTAATAAAGAAAGTGAATCCAGCACCAGAGCAGTATCCATTTTACGATTGGTAGGAGAACGAAAGAAAATGATGAAATGGGAAGATAAGACAGAGACGTTTACAGAAAAACAACGTCATTACAAAGATACATATTTGGAAATCTGTGAAGTATATGATGAAGTGGTTGAGGTTAATCTTTTTTCAACAATTGAAGGACCATATGAGATATATGTTTCATACGGTATTATGTATGGTATTGTGTATGCGGAAAAAGAAGAAGCATATGCTTTACGAGATAAAATAAAAGAAGAACTAGAGCAAGAATATCAGAAACACAAAGAACCGACAGATGAATTTATTGATATGTTTGTAAAAAAATACAAGCTGGATTTATCGATGGATATTTTCTTTGATACTTCTCAGTTTTTTGAAATGTTTGATTGGTAGAGAAAAGGATAAGAAATGGTAAATTTGCGATTGAAGAAGTGTAAAAAGTGCTGTGGAAAAAAACAAGAAAATACGAAATTATATTGCAGAAGATAATCCTCAGAAAGCAGATGAAGACTTTGTGAACGTGCAGAGTCTTCTTTTTATGTCGGAAAATAAAAGAAAGTATGGGAGTAAACAGCAAAGACTACGATTAAGACCTCCAAGCAGACTGATAAGACTGCACAAAAAGAAGTTCAGGCAACAAAGGCAACTGTTGCAGCAGTAAAGACGATTATAGCCGGAACAAAAGCACTGGTTTCAACTATCGTAGCAGGTGGTTGGGGTGAAGTAGAAAACTCCGACTTCTATAAGTCGGAGTAGTTTACTGGTCAAAGCGAGTTTGAGTCGTATGCGGCTCTGATACCACCGATGAATTTCGGACGAGTGCGGGCTGCGATAATCAATGCTTCTCCGATTTTGTTGTTTTTCAGTCTGACCGGAACGGCGACTTTCTTCAAATGCATACCAATCAGCGTACAGCCGATATCCAATCCGGCATCTGCTTTAATTTCCTCTAATGCAACAGGATTTTTAAAACTGTGATATGCCTGCGTTGCCAGAGAACCGCCGGCTTTTGGCTGTGGAATCACGTTGACCGGTTCTGCAAATGGGACAGCCTCTCGTTCAACGATGATAGAACGATTCAGGTGTTCACAACACTGTACGGCAAGGTATAGTTCTTTCTGTTTTGCGTAATCATAAAGTGCCCTGAAAATTTCAGCGGCGACTTCTATATTTGAATTTGTCCCGATTTTGGCTCCGACAACTTCACTGGTAGAGCAGCCGACTACAAGAATATTTCCTTTATTTAATTTTGCTGTTTCACAGAGTTCGGCAACGACTGCCAGCGTCTGTTCATAAATTGTTTTATTCATCATGACCTCCAAGTATAATATGCGTTGCTGTAAATTTTTTTGTACTGAATTGTACCATATATATACAACTTTTGAAAATATGTTAACAAACTTTCTACAACGGATGAGTCGCTCGCAGTTCAAGGTATAGGTATTTATAAATAAACTCCTTCAGAAAATTATTTTCATAAGTATATCATATTTTTCTTGATTATGCCAATGGAATAGTGTAATATCAGCAATTTTATCAGCAATTTTCGAATTTATTCTTAATTGCTGGATTCTGGAAATCATAAGTTGTCATATGAAACATGGTGTGCTAGAATAATTTGTAAGAAGATATCGAACACATCGAACACATCAGGAGGCAGCCAGTTGAATTTCTTTGATTATATACAAAATGATTCTTTTTTTAAGCCATTCACATTAAAATACCGCAGGATTTATTATGACTGTATTCAGTTGTTGATAGATAAGACAAAAGAATTACCGGTGCTTTATGAATCGGATGCGAGGGATAGTATTACGTTTTATATGAAAAATAAAGGTGTAGTTGTGGAAGGGGATACTGAGGAGAGCAGTGCCGATTTACAGACATCTTCCATCATCAATTTATTTCGGGAATGTGGTTGGCTGCTTCCGAGAGAGGTTGGACGTAACGGCGAATATGTAGTTAATATTTCAACGGATTGCAGGAGAGTTATGGATTTCTTGCGGAAAATGACGGAGAAGACAGGGGAAGGAACCATGTCGAACCGTATTTTTGCAATGTATGAAATTATGAAGTCGGCATTCGACGAGGAATCAGTGAGAAAAGAAAGACCATATACCAATATTCTCGTTCCTCTCATTGACAATGAGACAGAACTGAAAAATGAACTGACAGATTTAAAGGACAGCATAGCCGGTATTATGAAAGCAGTCATTGTGTTTCAGGATATTAACAGTTTTGGGCAATTTATTATGAAGGATGAGATGCTGGATTGTTTTTTTAATGAATACTTTTTCGTGAAAAATAATGGTTTAATACCAACACAAATTTCCTTCTTGAAAAACAAACTGCGGGAACTCCGACAAGGGGATATGCATTTAAAAATGAATGAAGAGTGTGCAGAAAAATTACAGTTATCATTAGAAGATGCGGAGGAGCGTGTAGAGCGTTATTTTGCAGAGTTACAATATTTTCTGGGTGTTGAATATGAAGAAAATATGGAATTGATTGATAAACGCATTAATAATTACTACAATTTAGCAAATACAAGGATTATGTTAATGGCAAGTAATGGAATGCGTTTAGAAACAGTTATGAATGATTTTTTGAATATTGTTTCTAAATTACCTGAAAAAGAACAGGATCGTGCAATGGATAAAGTGGCAGACTGCACCCGGGTCATGAGCCAGAAATATGTAGGATATAAATCATTTGAAAAGCAGAAAAGAATAAAAAACGCAGGGGAAAATATCGGGTTATCTGTAAGAGAGTTATCGGATGAAGAAAAGAAAAAACAAACGGAAGCACTGTTTCATAGTGTACCTAATCGATATTCCGTTGAACGTGTGGGACATTTTCTGGATGTGCAAATGGGGGCTGACAATGCAATCAGTATTAAGGAAAAGTGTGTGACGAGTAAAGAAGAGGCACTTATGTATGCGGCAGCCATGCTTTATGCGAAGAATGCAGAGTTTCCGTATGATGTTCATGTATCAGATGAAGTGGTACGGACAGATATTGCAGATATCAGTAATGTGAAGATTTCAAAGAGATAGAGGGGTGCGGAAGATGGGAGATTTTAGTTTTATGAACAAAATGAGTGATGAGGATGCATATTTGTTTAAAAGATGTATACGGAAAATGTTAGATGTGACATTTATCGTGGCAGACAAAGATGAAAAACTATATGATTACATTTCGTCAGAATCCAATCAGTATGATGTGAATACATATTTGGCTGCAATTGGTTATAAAGTAGTGGTTGAAGAACGTATGAAGGTTGCAATGCTTCAGCAGAACGATGAAGATGTAGAAACGGTCGGCATTAAGAGAAGTAATTTGTTTCGATTTGATCAGAAGCAGATAAAACTGTTATTGGTATTGTGGCTTCTGTACTTGGAACGAATGGGGTATGAAGAAACAGTGCATGTGACTGTGGGAGATATTATTGATAAATGCAAAATTTATTCCATCTCACTTGCACCTGCTGATTTTAAAAATGCATATCGGATATTTAAGCGATTCAGTTTGATTGAGTTTGGTGATGACGTTGCCACGGAAGATGGTATCGTCCGGCTTTATCCGTCGCTTCAGTTTTGTATGGATATTGGACAGTTAAAGCAGATCATTGCTGAATATACACAAGAATGTGAAGAACAGGAAACGGATATAGAGGTTCATCAGGAAGGTGAGGATGCAGATGAGTAAAATAGCATTGCGAAATATACGTCTTATCAATTGGTATGGTTTTACAAATACTACCATTCCGGTATCAGAAAATCTGACTTTGATTTCCGGTGAAAATGAGTGTGGGAAATCTACGATATTGGATGCAATTAAATATGCATACACCGGGGATACACAATTTAACAAGGCAACCAGTGGATATAATTCAGGTGTTGGAAAAAGAAATCTTGTTTCTTATACGAGATGTCTGGTCGATGCCAGTGCAGGTGTTTATGCAAGACCGGCAGATAAGATTCCGACAGTTTATACGCATATTGCCTTGGAATACTATGATCAGATTAATGAAAGAGCATTTATATTAGGAGTTATCATAGAAACCGGTATCAGTGATATCAGTGGAACTTTTTGGTATGCCATTGATCAAAAAGAATTGAAAGATATCGCTTTTATATATGAAGAAGATTCTGTTATGAAACCGTACAATGCGTCCGGATTCCAAAAGTATTATGGTGTCCAACTCAAAAAGAAGCAGGAAGGCATTGCATTATTTATGCAGATGGTCGGATTGAAACTTCCTTTTCAAGAGGTATCGAAGTATCAAAGAAAATTGCGGAATATCATGGCATATAATCCGGCAGCCAAGATTCAGGAGTTTATCAAGGAATCTGTTTTGGAAGAACATGATGTGAATTTTGATAAACTGAGGGATGCGAAGAAAAATATTGAGCAGATTAATAACAGTTTAGAACTGATTCATCAGGAATTACAGGATTTGGATGCTATTTTAAAGGATTATGATGAGCATGACAGAAAAGCGTTACGTCTGAAGATTGATGATATCAAACTTTTGTATAAAAATATTGTTTATTACCGGAATCGGTGTCGTGAAGCAGAGGAACTGATAAGTAGAAATCATATCAAATGTGAAGAATTGGGAAAATTGATCAGCGAAGGAAATAAGCAAATTGATGAACTTGACAGATATTATTCTGAGGCACGAAGTGCGTTGCGCGAGTTGGATGTTTCTAAAGCAATTTTTGCTTCTGAAGAACGGATTCATAAAAGTGAAGAGCAGCTTCATATTTTACATAGGGAAAAAGAAGAGTTAGAGAGATTTCAAAAACAACTGGAAGAAGTTGTGGTAATATTGCAGGAATGCAATGCGGATTTTACCGATTTTGATATGGTTCATAAGATAACGGTGAGAGATGTAGAGACTGTCGATAAGAAGCAATATCTTGATAATTTAAAAGAGAAAGTTCGAAAATGTCGTGATACACAGATACAACGGAAAGCAATTTTACAACAGGAGTTAACAGAGATTAGCCGGGCATGTACGGAGCAGATTCAGATCATAGAAAACTGCAATAAAAATAAGGCGGACTATTCTTATGTAAAAGAACAGACAGCATTGCTTGCGGAAATCAATCGGGAATTTCAGAAAAGAGGTATTCGGGAAGAAGCCCGTATGGCATGCGAGTATGTGGTGGAATTGCGTGATGAAGCATGGAGAGATGTGATTGAAACATTTTTAGGAATCCACCGGTATGCAATTATTGTTTCACCGGTTGTGTTTGATGTTGCAAATGAGGTGATGGATCGCTCCAAACATCGTTACGTGGAATTGGTAAACACAAAGCGACTGATGATCAGAGAATTAGAGTGTGTGGAAGATTCGGTATATCAGTATCTGGATGTGAAGAATGAAGTTGCGGTGAAATATTTTCAATATTGGTTGGGAAGAATTCATGCAGTGGATATAGCAGATGTGCCGAAGTATGACAATGCAATGTCAAAAGAAGGTAAAATGAGCCGTAATATGGCAGTTACATATATTAATTTCAAAAAATTACAAAGTTACTGTTTGGGCGGAGAAGCGATTGAACTGAACAAAGTGCGTGCTGAAAAACAGTTGCGTGAATTGGAAAAAAGAGAGAAAGAATTGCTGGTACAGGAGCGTGAATTTCAGAGATATTCTGATTTGCTGCAGGAAGGTCTGGATTATTTTAAGGAATATAATTTAAATGCTCATGGTGATGTGGCAAAGGTAACAGAGGCTCTGAATGATGAGAAAACCCGATATAAAGAATTGTTGGAAGCACAAAAAAATAATGCAGAATTTATGGCATTGTCCGAGAGGGTGGCAGAACTTAGCAGACAGTTGGAGGAAACGAAAAGAGTTCTGAATGAAAATACGCAGTCAAAGACTTCCCTGGAGATTGAGACACGTGCAAAGCGGGCAGAGATTAAAAATTTTAGCGAGAGATTACAAGAAGAACAGAAGAAAATGGAAGAAGAGCGTGTTTTGCATCATTCTGCGACAGACACAGCTATAGAAGAGTATGATGATTATGTTTCAGGAATCAACAAAGAAGGCGGATTGATGAATCCGGAAACAAAATCGAGAAATGACCGAAGGGTCAGGGAATTGGAAGGCAATATCATTGGTGCACAACAGGCATATAACAACCGAAAGCAGG
The DNA here is from genome assembly GCA_964642785.1 of uncultured Faecalimonas sp. Classification (GTDB taxonomy): domain Bacteria; phylum Bacillota; class Clostridia; order Lachnospirales; family Lachnospiraceae; genus Faecalimonas. The sequence continues at coordinate 11,216 of CAZXQK010000003.1, read as the reverse complement.
AATTGGACAGACTTCCGATTGGATTACAGCATGAGAGTGTATATCAAAAGCGCAGAGGTAGAATATGGATTGATGATTTGCAGGGAATTCAACAGAAACTTAAGGAACAGACTGTTAAATATGAAAGCATTTTTAAGCGAGAGTTTGTTCTGAATATTTATGAAACAGCGAAAGATGCAAGAAGTGATATTGCAGATATCAATAAAGAATTACGAAAACTTCAGTTTTCAACGAAGTATCAATTCGATGTGAAATTACTTGATGACAACTCGGACTATGCGAAAATTTTGCGTTATGCAGAATATTTGCAGGAAACAAATAATTTGTCTGACGGTCAGATGAGTTTCACAAGTTTAATGGGCTATGATGGAGATGAAGTAGAGACAAGAGAAAAAGAAATTAGAGAGATTATTAATAAGATTATCGATAAGAATGATGTTTCAGAAATTAAGCGTTTTGCTGATTATCGTAATTATATGAGTTACGAAATTATCATCAATAACAATGAGGTGACAAATGGGAAATTGTCAAAGCAGGTAGGGTATAATTCGGGAGCAGGAACTCAGATTCCGTATACGTTAATTTTGTCTGCAGCATTGTCTATGTTGTATAATGCCCGAGTGAATTCGGTCAGGCTGATATTTATCGATGAGCCATTTGAAAAAATGAGCGACCATAATATCAAATTGATGCTTGAGTTTTTCAAAAATCAGAACTTCCAGGTTATCTTTTGCGCTCCGCCAAACAAACTGGAATCTATAGGTAATGAGTGTGGCGTAATCATACCGGTTTTGAAAGTTACAAATGACAATATGCAGATAGGAAAGGTTAAGTTCCATGAGTAGTAGAGATTACAGAAAGCTTATTGTTGAAAAACTGCTTAAAAAATACAATGCAAGACTTGCAAAAAAGACAAGTACTACAAGACGGGTGATTTTAAAACCAACAGAAGTTTATAAAAATTATACTGAAAACAATGCGGATGTTTTGATAAAGCAAACTTTTGATGAGGCTGTAGGGACACTTTTACAGATGAAGGTGATTACGGTAGATTATCTGAGATTTAGTACAGATATTGAGAAAATATATTTGTGTGAAGAAAAAATGAGTGTAATTTATGAGTGGCTTAAGACAGAATATGGCATTATTCCGCAAAATATTCTTGTAGAAAAAGCAAGAATATTGTTAGAACAATATTTTTGCGATGGACGGGCTATGGAATGTTATAGGAGTCATATCGTCACACTGATGGAAGATCCGAGAGCAGAACTGAATTTGGATAATATAGAAGAAAACTTGAAAATGCTTCGTTTTTTAGAAACAAATACAAGGAACCTGTATGTAAGAGAGGCTTCGATGCTGGCCTATGGTGATTCAAAATGGTTTGAAGAACATAATTATTATGAGATATGTAATATTTTAAGGGAAGCTCTTCATATGCCGCTGCAGGATAATGAGAGAGATGATGCTGTATTGGCATTGTATCATATTATACCGACTGAACAGGAGATTTTTGTGAAGGGAAATTGGAAATTAGAGTGGGAAGACTGCACGCTTGAAACAGGAAAACTGAAAGGCGGAGTTGCTGTCAATTCCAAGGATGTGGAGCGTTTAAAACGTATCGCAGTGGACGCAGAAAGAATAATGACCGTAGAAAATAAAACTTCCTATCAGAGAGTCGAGGAAAGCAACACAGCGACCGTTTATTTAGGCGGTTATGCAACACGATATCAAATTTTATTTCTGCAAAAGGTGATCCAAGACAATCCTCAAGTTTCGTATTGCCATTTTGGAGACATAGATGTTGGTGGTTTTCTGATTCACAGACATCTCTGTAATGCTACCGGAAAACAATTTGAATTGTTTCGCATGGGTATAGAAGAACTGGAAGATAAACGTTTTGTTCCATGTCATAAGAAACTGACCGATAATGATCGAAAGAGAATGCTGTCATTGTTATTTGAAGAACCATATACACAGATTATAAAGTATATGGCAGATAATAATGTAAAATTAGAGCAGGAAATTATCAGTTGTCTGGAGTATGAAAAGTAGGAGGCGATACAAAGTTTAGATTATTGACAAGAGGCTATCCGGTTTTGACCGGATAGCCCAAATTAGTCCTCCAAATATTTTTCTACCACATCAAATGGTGCCGGACCGATTTCCAGTATTTTTTGGTGAAATTCCTTCTGCGACAAATCGGTTTCTTTTTTTAAATCCAATATTTCTAAATATCCGATGTAGTATGACAGATAATTGGCAGGGTCTCCAACGATAGAATCATAGATTTCCTGAACGGTATCCGAATCGTCGATTCCGTAGGTGGAAAAGAACCGTAGGGTATCCGATACGCTCCAACCATCGTAATGGATTCCGACATCTGCATTTGCATAGAGTCCCAGGATGAGGGAGTTGTTTTTTTGGAGCAGTGTGGCATGTGGTTTTTCCAAAGGTGAAATGTAGTACGAACACATCTCGGCATATGTTGCCCAGCCTTCCACATACCCGGTGAAACTCAGTACTGTCCGGATTGGATCCGGGTTGGTGCCTGCAAAATAAGTTGTCTGATATAAATGTCCCGGATAGCCTTCGTGAGCAAGTGTGGTGAATAGATGAATATCTGCCAAATTATGCGCCGGATTGATGTAAATGGTGTTTTCGGAGTAATTGTCAATCGCCGGAATCAGATAAAAAGCAGGACTTAAATAGTTTTCGAGAACTGTCGGAACATATTTTACCTGTACGTTAACGGAGGCCGCAGTTGGAAAAGAGGCAGAGATTTTTGTTTCTAAATTTTTCAAAATCGTGTCAGGAGTCTCAGTGATATCGACTGTCTGTTCTGCAAGATTCGGATATTTAGCGATAGTACTTTGCAGGTCGGTCAAATCGGAACTCAACTGCTTTTTTATGCGGGATTTCAGTTCGGCAATGTTTTTGGAAGAGCCTGTTTCACGCATTACCAAATGGGTGTAATATTCTTTTCCGTTTTTCAGTGAACATAGTCCGCCATCTGTTTTTCCGGAGCCTTTAAGTGCGGTTAAGGAATCGGCAAGAGTTTCATAAGCGGGCAGAATGCAGTCGGTTACGATGGCTTGATTTTCCTGCATGAGAGTTTCTTTTTCGGAGGAAGAAAGTTTGGGAATTTCGTCCAGTCTTTCGGCAAATGTAGAAAATAAGTAATTGTCATTTCCCATAGAGAGAAATGCGTTGCATTGTTCAACCACCGCATCTGCCTGTGTATCAGACATAAATAATCCCGCAGCGGCTTTCTGTTGTTCGAAGCGGACAAGAGAAGCAAAGTAATCCGGCATTGTCTTTAGAAGAGTCAGGTATGTTTTGACATCTTCCGGTTTATAAAACCGGTATTCTGCAAGGAGAATCGGGAGTTGGGCGTGGATTCCGGTAATCGGACTTAGAGGTTCTTCATACAGGTAGTAGGCAGTATCTGCTTTCAAGATGGAAAAGTAATACTCCAAAATATCGTAGGTTATTTTGTTTTCGTCGGATAGTGTGCGATAGGAAAATTTGTGGAGGGCATTGTCTAAATTTTCAATGGAAGCCAGTGTGGATATCTCATTGAAGTCAAATGTTCCGAGTGTAGTTGGAGTTTCAGTGATTCCGTGTTTTTCCGGCTCCTGAAGGGAGTAGTGAAGATTTAGGGCATTGGAGGAAACTTCCTGCTGAAAAAGGCAGAAAGTGAAATTTTTAAATGCAGTATTTGCATTGGTTGGGATTGTGATTTTGCTGCAACCTGATGTGAGGATAAAAAGAGAAAGAAACAGTGCAAGAAAACGCTTTTTGTGGTTCATGGATACTCCAAAGGTCTTTTTATGTATTTTATGAATGCAGAAAGGGACTTTATGTCCCTAACTGAAAAATTATAATCCGATGGGAAGTCCAAGTGTCAGCCATGCAATCAGCATCAGTGTCCAGCCTGCCAGAAAAACAATGGAATACGGAATCATGGTTGCAGTAATGGTTCCGATGCTTGCCTCTTTATCGTATCGTTGTGCAAAGGTAAGAATTACTGCAAAATAGGTCATCATAGGTGTGATGATGTTCGTGGATGAATCCCCGATGCGGTATGCCAGTTGGCACAGTTCCGGAGTGTATCCGAGCTGCATGAACATCGGTACGAAGACAGGTGCCAGGATATTCCACTTTGCAGAGGCAGAGCCCATGAAAAGATTCAACAATGCGGAAAACAGTACGAATACGATCATAAGCGGAATCAGTCCGATTTGCACGTTGTTTAAGAAGTTTGCACCGGACATGGCGATAATGGTTCCCAATTTCGTGTAGTTAAAGTAGTTAATAAACTGGGAGGATACAAATGCAAGTGCAATGAAAGAACCCATGGAAGACATAGAGTTTGTCATGGCATTGCATACTCCGTTTTTCTTGGTAAATACACCGACTGTTTTTCCGTAAGCCATACCCGGCAGCAGGAACAGAAGACTGATAAGTATCACAATTCCGCTTAAAAGAGGAGCGGTCGGAGTTCCGAACAGGGAACCGTTTTCGTTTCTCAGGAAAGAGTTCGAAGGAATGGCAGCGATGACGATGACTGCGATAAAAATCAGTGCTGTGATTCCTGCTTTTTTCATCCCTTTTTTCTCCAAGGGAGAAATGGTGGTCAATGAATGATCCTCTGACACTTCCTGTTCCTCTTTATAAGTTCCAAGTCCTGGCTCTACGATTTTATTGGTTACAAAAGTTCCAAGTATCGTAATCAAAAACGTGGAGACAAAGAGGAAAAAATAATTTCCCATAACGGATACTTCATAGTTTGGATTGATTTCTGAGGCGGCTGCCTGAGAAATGCCGGCAAGTAACGGATCCAGTGAACCAACCAGTAGATTGGCAGAATATCCGCCTGATACTCCGGCAAATGCCGCTGCGAATCCCGCCATTGGATGCCGTCCGTATGCACGGAAAATCATGGCACCGAGCGGAATTAAGATTACATATCCGGCATCGGAAGCCACGTTGGACATCACACCGAGAAATACCACTGCAGGTGTAATGAGTTTTTCTGGTGTCACTTTTACTGCATATTTCAGCATCGTGTGAATCAGACCGGATTGTTCTGCAACTCCAACACCCAGCATGGCAACAAGTACCATGCCGAGCGGTGTGTAAGTTGTGAAATTTGAAACTGCATGAGTCAGCATATAGGTCAGCCCATCTTTTGTTAAGAGACTGACAGAAGGAACGGTTGTTTCCTGTAATGAGCCATTTACAATCAGTTCGCCGGTTGCAGATACGCCTAAAGCAGAGCAGATGGCTGAGATTACCACAACTGCGATTGCAAAAAATGAAAATAGTGCAATCGGATGTGGCAGACGGTTTCCGACGGCTTCAATTCCACCCAGCCATCGGTTGTATATCGTTGTTTTTTTGGTTGTGTTAGATGTTGTCATTTGAAACTCCTTTACGAGTTCAGTATTTGACGAAAGTCAGTTCATTATACTAACACTTCCTTATTTGTTCCATAGAAAATATCATCTTTACTGCTGATCAATTTAAAAAATTCTTCGATTTTCTTCCAGTAATCAGAAACGATATCCAGTTCATAGGAATGTCCCCAGATATAAAAAATCTGCGGGGTATCTGTTTTCATGGAAATGAATTTCTCGCCCAGTTCCATCAGATGGTCAAAACCTCCCATATGATAGGCAGTCGGATTAAATCGGAACAGATTGTCCTGCAAATCAAAATTACCGGTACTTGTGATGGTGCGGCTGTATTTGACACCGGTATTTTCCTTAATAATCTGTGCGACTTCGTCAGTGTTATTTACACCGCCACATGGATATGCCATTCCCACGACTTCGTAGCCGGCAAGTTCTGATAAGTTCAGTCGGTCCTGTTCTACCTGCCGGATAATATCTTCCTTATTTAATGTGGTCAGATTTGGATGCGTCAGGGTGTGGACGGCTACTTCGTGTCCGGCATAAATGGATTTCACATCTTCCGGTGCGATTTTGTAGTGAGAGATACGCTGGGCATCGCCGCACAGTAATGTTCCGGGTTTTCCAAGGAGCTCGGAATTGAGATTGAAGGTACACTTTAGGTTGTACTTGTTCAGTAATTCAATCAAATGGATATCCTGTGTGACACCATCGTCGTAACTGAATGTAATGGCTTTTTGTTTGTTTTGATCTTTGAATTGCATTTTTATATCCTCCGTAAAAAGATTGTTGAGTGTATTATACTATGTCTTATTGAAGATGTAAAACAAGAAAAATTATCGCACTTGTCGAGTGGATAATATATAATAACCGTAGCGTTACGGAAAAAGTTTTGCAACGGAAGACCGTGCAACAATTTTCGAAGGTGCCATGACGGGAGTACTGCAAACATCATTGTATGAAAAATTGCAATATTACTGTGACTGCATACGGGACTGCTTCGATACAGGCGGTTGGCCGGAGCAGACGGCATGGGAGAAAATCATGAAGAAATAAATGAAATCTATTGGAATCTGTGTGATACAGTGTTAAAATGATAGAAATAGAAATCGAAAAGTGAGGACGAAAGAATGATTCGATATGAAATTGAAGGAGGAAGTCTTCCGGTTGTAATCTGTTATCCGGAAGCAGGAGAAACGATTTGTACGGAACAGGGAGCCATGAGCTGGATGTCACCAAACATGAAGATGCAGACAAATGCAGGTGGTGGCATTAAAAAAGCATTCGGAAGAATGTTTAGCGGCGAATCTCTATTTATGAATGAATATACGGCAATGGACGGTGCTGGAATGATTGCATTTGCTTCCAGTTTTCCAGGGAGCATTATACCGTATCATGTGACACCGGGAAACGGTATCATTGTTCAGAAAGGCGGTTTTTTAGCTATGGAGAAAGGGCTGAATCTGTCCATGTACCTGCAAAAGAAATTTGGTGTAGGATTCTTCGGCGGGGAAGGGTTTATTATGCAGCGTATTCAGGGTGATGGCATGGTATTTCTGGAAATCGACGGATATTGCAAAGAATACGAACTTGGAATCGGTGAGAGCGTGATTGCGGATACCGGATATCTTGCGGCAATGAGTGAAAGTTGTACCATTGACATTCAGACAGTCAAAGGTATGAAGAATATTTTCTTTGGTGGTGAAGGACTGTTCAATACCCGCATTACCGGACCGGGAAAAGTGTACATACAGTCTATGCCGATCAGCCATATGGCAGCGGAGATTACACCATACTTAAATCTGAGTCGAAACGTAAATGTTGAGGATTGATACATGCAGTTACATTTTGAGAATATTACAGAAACCGGTAAAGACAGAGATTTTTTTGAACAGGTTAATATAGAGGCATTTCCACGATATGAACGCTGGGATATGGAAGAAATTTTTGATTTTGCGAAAAAAACGGATACAGAAGTTTTGGGAGTTTATGATGAAACCATGCCGGTTGGATTTGCCGTATTGGTGAAGAATGCAGAGTGTGCATACCTGTATTATCTTGCCATGGATATAAGACAGCGTTCGAAGGGTTATGGAAGTGCGACACTTCAGAAGTTGATGGAAGTATATTCGGACCTGCAGTTGATTTTGGATTTTGAAGATCCGAATGAAGAATCAGATAATGGAGAGCAACGCATACGAAGAAAAGAATTTTACCTTCGGAACGGACTTCATGAAACCGGACATTATACGTTGTTGAACGGAGGACGTTTTGAAGTGGTCTGCAACAAAGGGGAACTGCTGACGGAAGCCTTTGAAGAATTGATCCATATTATGCATGCACACCGGGAAGTGTTTCCGGATGTATTGTTGTAAATTTTGCGATGTCATGTTCATATTAAATAGTTTTACTTTTTTATTAAATTGAAAAGGCACTGTTATTTTATATGTTTTTTGAAATCATATCGAAAACAGTGCCTCTTAATTCATTTATTCGGCTATAATCTTTTTTTGTATTATTTCAACATAAAAACTTGATAACCTATCACATGGTGCATATTCAGTTCGGTAGCCAGTTCCGTTAATAATAAAAAACGGATTGGCTGCACTTATATATATTTTTTTGCCATTAGTTTTTTTTATGCAGAACATCTGTGTTTGTACACCGGTATACTCAACATATGTATTATCTTTTTTATAAATGACAACATCTTTAAGCATATTAATAAACTCGTCCCTCTCTTTCTCTGACAATTGATAGGGCTCATATGTGCCAAATAATATGAATATTTCTGAAATGTCGTCTTTGTTAATCTTTGCATATGGTTTCTTAGCAAAAGAAACACACATATATATAACTCCCAAAGATATAAGCAGACAAAATAATACAATAACTAGCATTTTTCTTTTTACCATGTTTTGCACCCGGCTCGATCAAAAGTGAGAGTTGTCCCAGAATAACTACTTACATAAGTGTATCCATTAGAACTTAAATAACTAGTAGTTGCCCCAAATTCAGGGTCCATTATCGTAATACGCCCTGCAAGGACATTTATACCATATATTGTAACTGCATGTCGTCCGTTTGTCCATGTAAAAGAACCGTATATAGGATAGCCATTTTTTATGTTAGTAAGCATGACATTGTCTGAAGGTTTATAATTGTGATATTTATAATTCATATTATATTCGCTATTCATAAAAGAAATAACTGTTTTATCATACAGACCATGATTATAATCAGTCGCTCCGTTCTTTGCTTTGGCAACCTGTTTTGCAGTCAAAGAGGTTCCTTTTACATAATTAACAATGCAAGCTAAAGTGGCCGCCCAACAAATTTTATCATCGGGGAGTTGTGTTACATAACTGACCGAACACATATAGTTTGCTTGACTTCTTGTGTTCACAGTATTTGATATATAATTTAACTTCTGTGTTTCTGCAATATTGACTAATGCCAATTTTGAGAGTTCAAGTTCTTCAGCTTCGGTAAGGTCTGCTCTACCCTCGACAATCATATTTGTATTTCCGAGCGTAATAATTTTCAAACCATCATATAAATGACATCCATTAATATCATATATCAATGCAATATTTGTTGCCCCTGTTTGTCTAATGTCAATTGCCAAATTTGGCATGATTTGATATCGAGTTTCCTCTACTTCATACATTACCGTAACAATCTCATTGTTTTCGAGCAGTAAATAAATATTTGAAAATTCAGTAAAACCATTATTTGTATATTCATATACAGGGATTTTTCGGCTAATATACAAGTTGCTAAAATCCACATTACTCATTCCTATACTTGCTTTGTCCTGCTCAGACATGGACAATTCGTTAATGATTGATGTGCAGACTTCCGTTGGACAAACTACTATGTTATCTGATGCCATTACTCCCAGTGGAGATACCAGGTTGACGCACATTGTTAAAACAAGTAAAACTGAAAAAAATTTTTTCATAAACATATCCTCCTTAAAAATAGGCATAAAACTACTCGCTTCTCTAACTGCTTATGGAGACTTCGCTTTTCATACAGTCATCTCATTATTGTTCATACTTATTTGTACAAGACAAAGCATGTATCATTGGTATCACCTTCTACTTTACACTGAGTTCCTTTGTTATATTATAATAATACACAGTAATAAAGTCAATCTTCTTCCGTTTTTTTGGAAAAATGTCAGATAATTAAGATTCTTATAACTTTGAAATTGTCACGTATGAAACTGTGTTTTTACATGTTCTACAGACAGTAGTTTGTCCGAAATATCTTGCATTCGTTCAGATGAAACAGAGCTATCGCTAAAAATGAACTTTTGGTGCGATAGCTCTGTTTTCCTATACTAGTCGTTTAATTCCAGTTCTTCGCAGGCTGTAGCTATCTGCGGAATACAGTCATCTTTACAGATGTTACCTGCAGAACAGTCATTTTTCAGACGTTGTTCATTTGCCGGCACACCGATGTTTAATGGCTTGATGGCGAGATTCAACAGATCACCTTCCACAAATTTGAGGCACTGAGATGTTTCGACCGGAGCGATACAGCCTTTTGGAATGTCGATTCTTCCGGCATTTTTCACCTTATATCCTGCAAAATAAAGGCTCTGAAGGACGATGGTAATTCCCATGGTGATGGTACTGTCTTCCACATCCAGATTCAGTACTTTCGGAACGCCATACAGGTTCAGACCTTGTCTTACATAATTGTCTGTTGCAAGAAATCCGATGTTATTTAGTGCTGCTGTAAGACCTGTATCTGCGCTGTTATAAGCCACGCCATAAGGTGCAAAGATATCTAAGGTTACAGCGGCAGGGTTGGTGTCTTCGTCATACGTCGCAACCGTCGTATCTGAAGGCAGATATAATGCTGTTACAAAGATGGTGTCCAGTAACCGGCAGGCATCGTCGTAAAGGCTGACTGCAAACTGTACATTCAGATTCGATAATGTGACAGAGAAACAATTCGGACGTCCGGTCAGATTTCCAATCTGTACATTTCCGTCTCCATAACTATAGGATATATCTACAATCTGTGCGGAGGCATTGGAAGCAGTCGGATAGGTTGTCAGAACGTCAACACCCAAATCAAAAGCGGCACACAGATTGATGCCTATTTCATCGTAGATAACCGGCGCAAATAATCCAAGAAAATCTGCAGAACCGCATATTGGATTTTTGCATACGTCATAGCAGCCACAATCTCCCATATTGTTTACCGTATCACTGATTATTCTGGTTGCAGAGCCACATTTTCCGGATTTACATTTAGCCATACTATCATTCCTTTCCTGATTTTTATAGTACATTATATGTTCTAAAACAAACTTGTGTGTCATAGAAATTATCTATGAGAACGGATAATATTTTTAAACCTTGTTTATGTGACGTTTATAGGGACAACAATGGTGTCACCTGGTTCTTGTTTGTGTGCAATAAATTTCTTTCTATAAAAAATTCATTATCGTATCCGAAATCTGTCTTTCGGATGCCTTTCCGTAATTGTCAAAATCCGATGCTTGTAAGGCATCTTCATCTTCTGCTCCTGACTTATGTGGAAAAATCAAAAGATGACGGTTATCAGTTTCGCTTTCTGTTTCCCTTTCAGCCTACGGTTCATTTTCACCCTGATTTGAAATACTCAGACAGACCGTCTTATTCGATTCATGTTCTGGAAAATGAATTGGTGCTGACGATTGTATGCAATGGGAAAATCAGCATCTGCCATCTGAAATTTCAGCCGGAGGAAAACACGTATGCGATGAAAAAACTGCCTTTTTATAAAATTCAATTCACA
>CAZXQK010000002.1:0-19302 GCA_964642785.1 uncultured Faecalimonas sp. | reverse complement strand
AAGCGGGCGGCAAAAGGACTGCTTGCAGGTCTTTATGAATTTCCGAATCTGGAAGAACATTTAACGGAAAAAGAAGTGATTGCATACAGTAAAAAGATTGGGCTTTTACCACTGCATATCAAACCCTTAGGACAGGCAAAGCATATCTTCAGTCATGTGGAATGGCATATGACAGGTTATCTGATCCGGGTGGATGAATTGGAAAATTCATGTACAGAGAAATTCCTTTTTGTCCATCCGGAAGAGATTCAGAAAGAGTATCCGATTCCGGCGGCATTTGAAGCATATACATCTTGTGTGAATGTGAAATTGGGACAGGAAAAATATGAATAGAAACGGCGTGCATATCAGGAATGCACGCCAAATTTCATACCGGCAAACGTTTGAAAGAATGCTCGTGTTTATATTCATCTGCATAAATGACTACATAGGAAATCGCTGCAAAAATTCCGGCACCGATTACGTCTAACACAGAATGCTGTTTTAGGAACATGGTGGACAGGATGATCAAAGCACTGACGATAAACGTACTGTTTTGTACCCAGCGAATGGATTTCAAATGTTCACTCTTGCGAACTGCAATATAGCAGCCCAGTGTATTATATACATGGATACTCGGGAATACATTTGTCGGAGTATCAGTCTGATAGAGTCGTTTTACCAGATCCACAAAAATATTATCCCGTTCAAAATACTTCGGTCTTAAAGTCTGACCGTTTGGCCATAAGGTGCAAATGATCAAAAACAGCGTCATGCCAATGATTAAAAACAGTGCCAGACGGTAAAACTCTTTCGTATCCTTAAAAAAGAAATACAAAATGACAATTGCCATAAAGACAAACCAAAACAGATACGGGAGGATAAAAATTTCTAAAAAAGGAATTGATTTATCCAAGGATGTCTGCACGACTTTGTAATCATGTGTCACGGTTTTTTCCAAATAGTAAAACCATGGTAAATAAAGAAAAGCATATAAGCCCACCCAGGCGTGCTTATATCTGCGAAAAAATGCTTTCATAACTGATACCTCATAAGTTCTATGGTTTTGGTGTAATAATACGCAGTTTCTGTGGTGCACAGCGGAAAGAAACATCATTTTGTAAAAAAATCGGTTCTCCGTCGGTGTGCAGCGGAAGAGCATGGGCGGATTGAATACGAATGTCCGTCACCCGGTGCATATACACGCCTTTAAAGTGGGTGTGCAGTCCTGCAAAAGCCATTGGGAACAGGAGCAGTGCTTTTAATTTTCCCATGTTTGCCGCAATACAGATATCCAGTTTGCCGTCATCGTTTTTTGCATCCGGTGCAAATTTGGCTCCGCCACCTTCAAAACGATTATTCATGATTGCCGCAAAATATGTTTTATCATACGAAATTTTTTTGGCTCCGTCAATGGTAATGTCAAATTTACAAGGCGATGTTACAATCAGACGGTGGAGTGCCACGCACACATACGTAAGTTTTCCTAACTTCAATTTGTTCAGCAGTTTCTTTACGTGAGACACCACGACTTCATGGCAGATATCTGCGTCAAATCCGATGCCTGCACTGACCGCAAAGCGGCGCACTTTGTTTCGGTATCGCATTTCTCCGATGTTCATGGCATGCAGGTGTGGACAGCTTAGGATGGTCTGCATGGCTTCCGTCGGATTGGTAGGAAGACGAAGTCCTCTTGCAAAGTCATTTCCGGAACCGATGGGGATATAGCCGAAGATGGTTTTTTTAAAATCTGCGATTCCGTTCACCACTTCATTCACCGTACCGTCTCCGCCAAGTGCGACGATCGTATGTTCTTTCCCGTCGGAAGTAAGTTCCCTTGTGATAGCGGTTGCCTGCTTCTGATATTTGGTAAAGAACACTTCATATTCGATGTGTTCCTTTTTTAAAATAGTTTCTAATTCATTCCAAACGGATTGTCCGAGACCGGACCTGGCATTTGGATTCACGATAAAATGGTACATTTGAGAAACTCCTCTCAGTTATCCTAGCGTCTATTATAGCAGTTTATGCTGAGAACAACAAGATTATTTCTTATATTCCATAGGTGTGCATTTCATATATCGTTTGAAAATCTGACTGTAGTAGGAAGGACTGGAAAATCCCACCATGGCAGCGACTTCCGTAATGCTGTCTGCCTTTTTCAGCAGGGGGAGGCTGTTCTGGATGCGCAGATATAAAATATAATCAAAAATGGTCATGCCCATTTGTTTTTTGAAGAACCGGCAACATTCACTTTTACAGATATTGGCTGTTTTTGCAATGTCATCCAAAGAAATTTCTTGATTATAATGTGCTTCAATAAACAGTAAAATATCACGCAGACGCTGTAAGTGCTGTTTTGGCTTTTTCTCACTGTCCGGCTGCGTGGAAAAATAGTGATACAGATGATGCCATATCTGCAGGAGCGTAATGAGAGTCTGTAGTTCAAAATCATCGGATGGTTTCGCAGAATCCGTTAGGATATTCCGTATGGCATCTAACACTTCTTTTTGCCACGGGATATCTGCTTTTAATTTTAGAGAAGACCACAGTTCGTTGGCGGTGATTTCATCCACATATTTGGTCTGCAGAATGCTGTTCTCGTATCCATATAAAAAGCGTGGGTGAAAGGTAATGGACAGGTAGGTACAGTTACTGTCACCCGATTTGTGACCGGAATGGAGAGAGTTGCTGTTGCAAAACAAACCTTCACCCTCGGAAAGATGATAGGCAGCGTCTTCAATCTGATATTCCATCTCACCGGATAAGACCAGTGTCAGTTCCACTTCCGGATGCCAGTGCCAGAGAAAATGTCCCATCTCATAGGATTGGATGTGCTCCGTACTGATATTTACCGGAAAAGCATAATTTCCGTGTTCTTTTAACTCTTTCTGGTTTGCATGTGTAATAATCTGCATAAATCTCAATATCCTTATAAAAATGTTCAATATCGTTATTGTAGTGAGAGGAAAATCGCACTATAATGATAACAATAAAGCAAAATGTGAATATTTGCAAGAGAAAGAAAGGCGAAAGAAAATGTTAGAAAAATTAAGACAGGAATTTGAACAGAAATTTGGCGGACATGGTGATATCCGTGCCTACTTTGCACCGGGACGAGTGAATCTGATTGGGGAACATACGGATTACAACGGCGGACATGTATTTCCATGTGCATTGACACTGGGAACTTATGCGATTGCGAGAAAAAGAGAAGATGACAAATTAAACTTCTACTCCATGAATTTTGCCGGAAAAGGAATTGTGAAATCTGACTTGAACGATTTGGTTCCAACCAAAGAGGCAGGCTGGACAAACTACCCGAAGGGAGTCATCTGGGCATTTGAAAAGAGAGGGTACAAACTTCCGGTCGGATTGGACATGCTGATTTACGGAAATATTCCGAACGGTTCCGGACTTTCCTCCTCCGCTTCTTTGGAGGTGCTGACAGGACTTACCTTGAAGGATTTGTACGGATTCGACGTTTCCATGACAGACATAGCACTTATTGGACAGTATTCAGAAAATAATTACAATGGATGCAACTGTGGGATTATGGACCAGTTTGCAAGTGCAATGGGAAAGAAAGACCATGCGATTTTCTTAGATGCCAATACATTGGAATATGAATACGCACCGGTTGTGCTGGAGGATGCAAAGATTGTCATTATCAACAGTAAGGTGAAACACAGTCTGGTAGATTCGGCTTACAATGACAGAAGAAGTGAATGTGAGCTGGCATTGAAGGAGTTGCAGACCGTTGTGGATATTCAGACACTTGGAGATTTGACAGAAGAAGAATTTGAAGCACACAAGTCAGCTATCCGGTCAGCAGTAAGACAAAAACGTGCCGGTCATGCAGTATACGAAAATCAAAGAACCATCAAGGCAGTAGCGGCTTTGAAGGCAAATGACGTGGAAACATTTGGAAAACTGATGAATGCATCTCACGTATCCCTTCGCGATGATTATGAAGTATCCTGTGAAGAAATCGATATTCTGGTTAACCTTGCATGGAATACACCGGGGGTTATCGGTTCCCGTATTACAGGGGGCGGTTTCGGTGGCTGTACGGTAAGTATCGTGAAAAATGAAGCAGTGGATAACTTTGTGGAAACCATTGGAAAGGCATATGCCGAAAAAGTGGGACATGAAGCAGAATTTTATGTGGTAGACATCGGAGAAGGCGCACACGTTTTATAAACAGGAGGAGAAGCATGTTTTTTCAAAATATTAAAAAATTAGTACAATATGGAATAGATACGGGACTGACACCGGTATGCGAACGTATCTATACAACAAACCTTTTACTGGATTTATTCAAGGAAGATAATTACGAGGATACGGATATTTCGGGACAGGAGATTGTTCTGGAAGAGGTGTTGAAAGCATTGCTGGATGAGGCAGTGGCAAGAGGTATCATAGAAGACAGCATTGTGTATAGGGATTTGTTTGATACAAAACTGATGAACTGTCTGATGCCGAGACCGGCACAGGTGCAGGCAGAGTTTGCAAAGCACTATGCCATATCGCCGAAGGAAGCGACAGATTACTATTATAAATTAAGTCAGGACAGCGACTATATCCGTCGGTATCGTGTAAAGAAAGACCGGAAGTGGAAAGTAGACAGTGTATACGGAGAAATCGATATCACTATCAATTTGTCTAAACCGGAGAAAGATCCGAAAGCCATTGCGGCAGCAAAACTGGCAAAGGCAAGCAGTTATCCGAAATGTCTGCTTTGCGTGGAAAATGAGGGATATGCAGGACGTGTCAATCATCCGGCAAGAGAAAACCACCGGATCATGCCGATTACGGTAAATGACAGTGTGTGGGGATTCCAGTACTCGCCGTATGTATATTACAACGAGCATTGTATCGTGTTCAACGGTCAACATACGCCGATGAAGATTGAGAAGGCAACTTTTATGAAGCTGTTTGATTTCGTAAAAGCATTCCCACATTACTTCTTGGGATCAAATGCAGACCTTCCGATTGTAGGCGGTTCTATTTTAAGCCATGACCATTTTCAGGGAGGAAATTACACGTTTGCCATGGCGAAAGCGAAGATGGAGGAGACCTTTGAAATCAAAGGATTTGAAGATGTGGAAGTCGGTATCGTGAAATGGCCGCTTTCCGTACTGCGTCTGCGGGGAATCAGTTCGGACCGTCTGATCGAACTGGGTGCGAAGATACTGGATGCCTGGAGAGGATATACGGATGAAGAGGCTTTCGTATTTGCCGAAACGGACGGAGAACCTCATAATACGATTACTCCGATTGCCCGGAAAGTGGGAGATACTTACGAACTGGATCTGGCACTTCGGAACAACATTACGACGGAGGAGCATCCTCTTGGCGTATATCATCCACACGCAAAATGGCATAATATTAAGAAAGAAAATATTGGTTTGATCGAAGTGATGGGACTTGCCGTTCTTCCTGCAAGACTGAAGGAAGAAATGGAGATCCTGGCAGAGTATCTGGTAGAAAGCAAAGACATCCGAAGCAATGAAAAGATTGAAAAACATGCAGACTGGGTAACGACTTTTGTGGATCAGTACGATGCAATTACGAAAGAAAATGTCATGGGGATTCTGGAACAGGAAGTTGGAAAAGTATTTACCCATGTATTGGAAGATGCAGGTGTGTTCAAATGCACGCCGGAAGGACGTGACGCATTTAGAAGATTTATAAAGACGATATAAAAGCAGAGGTGAAGAAGATGATGAAAACAAGAGCATTTGGGAATGCAACCATGTATTCCTTTGAAAATACAAATGGTATGATGATGGAAGTGACGGATTTTGGCGCTACACTATATGCACTGCTGGTGCCGGATAAGGACGGGGATCTGGTGGACGTGGTCCTGGGATACGATACACCGGAAGAATATGGAAAAAGCGGTACCGGGTTCGGAGCAACCATTGGAAGAAACGGGAATCGTATCGGAAAGGCAAGATTTACACTGAATGGAATAGTGTATGAGATGGACAAGAATAATAATGGAAATAACCTGCACAGCGGTGTGAATCATTATCAGCACCGGATGTGGAACGTGAAAGAAACAACAGAAAACAGTATCACGTTTTCACTTCACAGTCCGGACGGAGACCAGGGATTTCCGGGAACATTTGATGTAACGGTTACATATACTTTGACAGAAGACAACGAAATTCAGATTGATTACGATGGTGTGGCAGATGCTGATACAGTTGTAAATATGACGAATCATTCCTATTTTAATTTAAACGGTCACGCATCAGGGGATGTCTTAGAACAGGAATTATGGGTAGATGCAGATGCATTTACGCCGACAGATAAAGCACTCATTCCGACAGGAGAAATCTGTTCTGTAGAAGGAACGCCGATGGATTTTCGTGTGAAAAAACCGGTAGGAAAAGATATTGATGATTCCTACGAGGCATTGACATTCGGCGGTGGGTATGACCACAACTGGTGCCTGAATCATCAGGGGGATTTCCAAAAGGTGATTGAAATAACTTCTGAGTTGAGCGGAATTACCATGGAAGTATATACAGACCTTCCGGGCGTTCAGATTTATGCAGGAAATTATCTGAACGGAGAGCCGGGAAAAAACGGTGTCATTTATAAAAAACGTCAGGGTATCTGTTTTGAAACACAACAGTATCCGGATGCTGTGAATCATGAAAATTTCCCAAGCCCGATCGTGAGAAAGGGAGAACCGTATCAGACGAAGACGGTTTATAAATTCTTCACTTGTAGTGCGAAATAATCTGCGTTATAATGTGGTTTGAAAAATCACAAAAGGGGAACAAAGAAACAAATGTCAGATAAAATAGATTTTAGAGAAGTACCGGAGAATGTGGAAGTCGGAGACGAGGAAGGGTATGAAAAATACTGTTTCATGTGCCACAGACCGGAAAGTATTGCAGGAAAGATGATTGATCTTCCGAATAACATGTGCATCTGTCAGGATTGTATGCAGAAGAGTTTTGATGCCATGAATCATATGCCATTTGATATCAGTCAGCTTACCAATACACCGGGAATTCATTTTATGAATCTTTCGGATCTGGATGGCATTCTTCCGAAGAAACAAAAGATAAAGAAGAAAAAAGAAGGAGAGGCGAAAAAGCCGATTCTTGATATCAGGGATATTCCGGCACCTCACAAGATCAAAGCACAGTTAGATGAGTATGTGGTGGGACAGGAACACGCAAAAAAAGCGATGGCGGTTGCCGTTTATAACCATTATAAACGTGTGGCTGCGGATACGACAGATGATATTGAGATTGAAAAATCGAATATGCTGATGATCGGACCGACCGGCTGTGGAAAGACCTATTTGGTAAAAACGCTTGCAAAACTACTGGATGTACCGCTTGCCATCACCGATGCCACGTCACTTACGGAAGCAGGATATATTGGAGATGATATTGAAAGCGTAGTTTCCAAACTGCTCGCAGCGGCAGATAATGATGTGGAAAAAGCAGAGCAGGGTATTATCTTTATTGACGAAATTGATAAGATTGCTAAGAAGCGAAATGCCAGTCAGAGAGATGTCAGCGGGGAATCTGTCCAGCAGGGAATGTTGAAATTGTTGGAAGGCAGTGAAGTGGAAGTTCCGGTTGGAGCAAACAGCAAAAATGCCATGGTTCCGCTTACAACCGTGAATACGAAAAATATTCTGTTCATCTGTGGCGGAGCATTTCCAGATTTGGAGAATATCATTAAGGAGCGTCTGAACAGGCAGTCTTCCATGGGATTCATTGCTGATCTGAAGGATAAGTATGACCACGAGAAAGAGTTACTTTCCAAAGTGACGGTGGAAGATCTGCGTAACTTTGGTATGATTCCGGAATTTATCGGTCGGCTTCCGATTATCTTCTCTTTGCAGGGATTGAATGAAGATATGCTGGTACAGATTTTACGAGAGCCGAAAAACGCTATTTTAAAACAGTACCAAAAACTGCTTGCGCTGGATGAGGTGAAATTAGATTTTACAGATGAAGCACTTCATGCCATTGCCGAAAAAGCGATGGAGAAGGACACCGGGGCACGAGCACTTCGTTCCATCATTGAAGAATTTATGCTGGATATCATGTATGAGATTCCGAAAGATGACAATATCGGAGTGGTGACGATCACGAAGGAATATGTGGAAGGAAACGGTGCACCGATGATTACCATGCGGGGACAGGCGAGAATTACAGGATAAGAGTAAAAGGCGGGATGTTGCGAAACGTCCCGTCTTTGCATATAGTAAACAAAAAAGCAGGTAATATCATGCTTTTTGACAGATGTAGAGAACAGATTTTGTCAGAGGATTCTTATGATTTTATTGTAAGTGCAGTGCAGAAAGAACTGTTTGAAACAAAATTTCCACAGACCGTCTGTGAGCAGAGAGCAGGAGAACTTTATCGTTCTATTTATGTGAATAAAGAACTGGCAGAACCTTTGAATTTCGGAAATTATCCGTACAATTCCATACCAAAATGCTATACGCTTCTGGATACAAACGCATTGTGGCAGGCAGGCATTACGCAGGTGCAGAATTACCCGACGTTGAATCTGCAGGGAAGCGGAGTACTGATTGGATTCGTGGATACGGGAATTGATTTTCAAAATCCGATTTTTCAAACGCTGGATAAACGAAGCCGGATTGTGAGCATCTGGGATCAGACGATACAAGACGGAACACCGCCGGAAGGGATGACATATGGAACAGAATATACGAAATCCCGGATTGACGAGGCTTTGCAAAGGGAAAATCCACTGGAACTTGTACCAAGTAGAGATACGGACGGACATGGTACCTTTGTGGCAAGCGTAGCGGCAGGCGGAGCAAGTGAGGACAATGACTTTCTTGGTGCTGCACCGGATGCAACCATTGCCATGGTGAAACTGAAACCGGCAAAGCAGTATTTGAAAAAATTTTATCAGATTTATACCGATGCACCCTGCTACCAGGAAAATGACATTATGCTGGGTGTAACTTATCTGAATCAGTTGGCGGAGCGATTAGGATTACCGTTGATCCTCTGTCTTGCCCTCGGCACCAATATGGGAGGGCGGACAGGGAACTCTCCGCTTGCAGGCATTTTGGATATCTACGGGAATATTTCCAATCGGGGTATCGTGATTGGTGCAGGCAATGAGGCGGCAAACCGGCATCACTTTCTTGGTACTGCGACAAATATAGGAGAGGAACAGGAAACGGAGATTCGTGTCGGCGATGGTGTGAACGGATTCTGCATGGAATTTTGGTCGGATGCACTGGAACTGTTTGCAATCTCTATCGTGTCACCAAGCGGAGAAAAGACCTACCGGTTTCCAATCCGAAGCAGTCAGACCACCGGTTATACGTTCTTATTGGAAGGAACAGAGGTTACGGTTGATTATAAAGTCTTTGTGGAACAGTTGAATGCGGAGTTGATTTTTCTGCGATTTGGCAGACCGGCTGCGGGAATCTGGAAAATAGTGACAGAACCTATTCAGGTAGCGACTGGTTCCTTTCATTTGTGGCTTCCGATGACAGAATTTTTGGAAAGAGAAGTGTTTTTCCTACAATCCAATCCGGATTATACGCTGACGGAACCAGGAAGCACGTTGTCTGCGATAACAGTCGGATTTTATAACGGAAATGACAATTCGGTTGCTATTTCATCCGGAAGGGGATATACTAGAAGCAATCGGATAAAGCCTGATTTCGTTGCACCCGGAGTAGGGATTTCCGGTGCCGGTTTGCAAAATCGCTTTGTTACAAGGAGCGGTTCCAGTGTTGCCGCCGGAATTACGGCAGGGGCTGTGGCACTTCTGATGGAGTGGGTGGTCTACCGCCTTGGGCAGCAGGATATTGATGCAACTCAGATACGGAATCTGTTGGTTTTGGGGACACAAAAAAGAGCAAACGAAACATATCCGAATCGGGAGTGGGGATACGGAACGCTGGATGTGTTTCATACCTTCGAGGTTATCAGGCAAATATAAGAAAAGAGAGGAAGATAAAAATGGCAGATTTTTTTGAACATTTCGAAAATTTAAGGAAAATTATTTCGAAGAAAGCAGGCGAGGTATCTGACAAAGCAGGCGAGGTGGCAGATGTGGTGGCGAAGAAGGCGGAGGACACAGTGGAAATCACAAAAATCAAAAGTCGGATCAACACCATGGAACGCAGTAACGAGCGGGATTACAAGGATATTGGAAAGATGATTTATGACAAATATAAAAAAGGGGAATCGACAGATGACGAGTTTACAGAACTTTGTGAGGCGATTTCTGAAAGGAAAGCCGGTATCTGCAAGGCAAAAGAAGAAATTGCACGTATAAAAGGAATGGATACAGAATTTGAAGAAGAATAAAGGAGAACGTTTAAGCATATGGGGAATCTGTTTGATTACGATGGAAAACTGGCATATGCTGTGCGAAAAGCTGCAGATTTTATCATTGCCAGTGTGTTGTGGGTTGTCGGATGCATTCCACTGATTACCATAGGAACGTCTACGACAGCACTTTATTATGCTTCCATGAAAGGCGTACTGAAAGAGGGAAGTGTTGCAAAAAACTTTTGGAAATCTTATAAGGAGAATCTGAAACAGTCTGTTCTTGCGGAACTGATTCTTCTGGTGATTGCCTATATCATGTATCTGAATTGGCAGATCATATTTGAAATGTCCGGTGGTGGGACGGTATGGAAAGTGGTGTATATCGTGGTACTATTATGGATGATTCCGATTGTCTGTTATATCTTTCCGCTGTTGTCCAAATTTGTGTTGTCGACAAAGATGTTGTTTGTCAATGCGTTCGTGCTGAGTTTTCAGAATCTGCCTAAGACACTTTGCATCGTGCTGACTACGTTTTCACCGATTGTCTGTCTGGTCATTCGGGTAGATTACGTGATTCGTATATTGCCTGTTTTGGTGTTGGTTGTTCCTGGCGTTTTGGCATATCTGAATGCCATGTGGTTTGTAAAAATATTTGAACAGTATACGGAAGAGTAGCAGACTTAAATTTGCTACTCTTTTTCTGCATATTTTCGATAAATTCCGCTTGCAATCTTAATATTGCAATATTTTTGGTAAACATTGCTGATTGAATGCAACCATAAGCAGTGTTACCATAAAGAAAAAACAGAAAGGAAGAAATATCATGGAAAAATTGAAAGTTGGTATTATCGGATGTGGCGGAATTGCAAATGGAAAGCATATGCCGGCCATAAAAAAACTGGACAATGTAGAAATGGTGGCTTTTTGTGACATCATACCGGAAAGAGCAGAAAAAGCAGCAAAGGAATTTGGAACTGCAGATGCTAAGGTGTATACGGATTACAAGGAACTTTTAAAAGATGAAAGTATACATAATGTGCGTATTCTTACACCGAATCGCTGGCATGCGGTTATGACCGTAGATGCTTTGAAAGCAGGAAAACACGTATTATGTGAAAAACCGATGGCATTAAATTACGCAGAGGCATTGGAAATGATCGCAGCACAGAAAGAAAGCGGGAAGGTGCTGACAATCGGTTATCAGCACAAATTTGACCCGGATGTGATTTACGCAAAGCAGGAAGCGGAAAAAGGAACTTTTGGGGATATTTATTTTGCAAAGGCAAGCATCCTGAGAAGAAGAGGTGTGCCGACATGGGGCGTATTTACGCAGAAAGCAGAACAAGGCGGTGGTTCATTAATTGATATCACAACCCATTCTCTGGATATGGTGCTTCATATCATAGATAATTATAAGCCAAAGATGGTTCTTGGAACAACCTATGACAAGCTCAAACATCAGAAAGAGACAGCCAATCCGTTTGGACCTTGGGATGTAGAGCATTATGATGTGGAAGAAAGTGCATTCGCACATCTTGTGATGGAAAACGGAGCAACGATTGTGATTGAATCTTCCTGGGCATTGAACACAAGTGACGATTCCGGACTTCGTTATATGATTTGCGGAGATAAAGCAGGTGTTGACAATTATAATGGAAAATTCAAAATCAATGGAGTACAAAATGACAGACTGTATCTGTTAGAACCGAATTTGAAAGCAGGAGGAGTAGCTTTCTACGAAGGAAAGGACACATCCCCGACTGTAATGGAGCAAAGCGTGTTCATAGATGCAACACTTGGAAAAGGTGACTTAGTTACAACACCGGAAAAAGCGGCAGTCGTAACCCGTATTCTGGAAGGTATTTATATTTCTGCTCAGACAGGAAAGCCATACTATTTTGACTGATATGATGCAAAAGACATATATTGCTGATATTGAGCGTGCGGCGACTCATGACGGACCGGGGATACGGACGGTTGTTTTCCTGAAAGGATGTCCGTTAAATTGTGCGTGGTGTCACAACCCGGAATGTATTTCATTTCAGCCGGAGGAGATGTTTTATCCGGAAAAATGCATTGGTTGCGGCATGTGCGAGAAAGGATGCTTTTCCGGAGCAAGGGTTATCTGTGGAAAAGAAATGACAGTAAAAGAGGTTGTGGCAGAAGTGCTTCTTGACAAGGAATATTATGGAGAAGAAGGCGGAGTGACTTTTTCCGGAGGGGAACCATTGGCACACAGAGAGTTTTTGAATGTGGCAGTGGATTTGTGCAGGCAACATGGGATTCGTTGCGGTATTGAAACTTCTCTGATTTATTACGATGCGGATATT
Source organism: uncultured Faecalimonas sp. (assembly GCA_964642785.1). Classification (GTDB taxonomy): domain Bacteria; phylum Bacillota; class Clostridia; order Lachnospirales; family Lachnospiraceae; genus Faecalimonas. The sequence continues at coordinate 6,683 of CAZXQK010000002.1, read as the reverse complement.
TTAAAGAAGATGGATATTATCATGGCGGATTTAAAAATCTGGGACAACCGTTTACATGAACAATACACCGGTGGCGGTAATGAAAAGATAAAGCAGAACATCGAGAAGGCAAATACATTGGGAATCCCTATGATCGTGCGAACCCCCGTGATTCCGGAGATTCAGCAGGATATTCCGAAAATCTCAGAATTTTTGAGAAAATTAGAACATGTAAAGCAATATGAATTGTTACCGTATCATCCTTTAGGAACTGCCAAGCGAGAAGCACTGGGAATGAAAAAAGATGCTTTTACGGTTCCATCAAAAGATTATATGAAGGAGTTAGAAAAATATGTATTCATACGCTGAAAGATTAAAGGCTATGCGGGATACCAAAATCCGTCATACCCTGGAGAAGAAGAAACAAAACGGTTATACGGATTTGGACGATTTTGGAACTGTGCCGATTTCGGAAGGATACTGTGTAGAACCGTGGTATAACAGCACCAACGGAAGTTTTTACGGATACGACGGAATGTGTGAAAACTTCTGCAGGGTGATTGATGCGCATGAACCGTACATTGATCCAAATGAAATGCTGTGCGGAAGATGGAGAGATATGCTGGTCAATTATCGGGGAGATTTGCATTATATGCCGGACTGGTTGAAGAATAACCTGAAAAATCTGGAGTTTATCCAGAATGGTGCGACAAACCAGTGGAGCAAACGCTGGGATGAGCAGCGATTTCCGTATGACCATCTGAAACCGTTACAGGAAAAGTATAATATTACAACAGGGATTGACGGAGATGCACATTTTGCCTGTGATTACCGGATTGGGTTCGAATTGGGATTTGGCGGATTTTTGAAAAAAATAGAACAATACCGTGCAGTGAATCCGGATAAAAAAGCATTCTATGATGCAGAAGAGTGGGTGGTAAAGGCAATCATCCGGTTTGTGGAACGACACATTGCACGTCTGGAAGAACTGATTGAAAAAGAAGAGCAGGAAGATGTGAAAAACAATCTGAAAGAGATGAAGCAGGTGTGTGAGAACATCCGGTATGATGCACCGGAGACTTTTCACGAGGTTTGTCAGTGGACGGCATTTTTCAATTGTGCGGCACGTATTTACACAAGAGACGGTGCCGGTTTTCAATTAGACGGACTGCTGTATCCATATTATGAGAGAGATGTGAAGAATGGGATTCTGGATGATGAAAAGGCAAAATTCTTAATTGCCAATCTGCTTTTGATCGATCCACATTACTATCAGATTTCCGGTGTGGATGAGCAGGACAAAGATATGACAAATCATTTGTCGTATCTGATTTTGGAAGCGGCAGATTCCATTAATATTGCTACCAATCTGACGGTGCGTGTACATGAAAACTGTGACCGGGAGTTTTTGAGACGGGCAGTGTATTTTTTGCTGAAAAATAAAAACGGCTGGCCGAGATTTTGTAATGACAAGGCACTGGCAGAAGGTTATATGCGAAACCAAGGAATTGACAAAAAGACGGCACGGGAACGCATCGCTGTCGGATGTAACTGGATGTGCGTTCCGGGGAAAGAATTTCCGATGAATGATACCGTGAAAATCAATGTGGCAAAAGTGCTTTGCGAAGCATTGAACGATATGAAAGAAATGGAAGAGAAGAGCATTGGAAAATTGTTTGCACTGTATGAATCACATTTGACAACAGCCATTGATGTCACTGCACAGGGAATCAATCATCATCTGGATCATGCTTGGGAAGTGACACCGGAACTTGTGATGAACCTGATGATGAAAAACACATTGGAACGTGGCGAGGACATTTCCCAGTGCGCAGAGCTTTATACCGTCGGAATTGACGGAGCGGGACTTGCTGTTGTTGCAGATTCTTTTGGTGCACTGCAGACACGCGTAGAAGATGAAAAGATGCTGACATGGGAGGAAGTCTACGAAGCGTTAGACAATAATTTTTCCGATGAACGTGTCCGGCTGATTTTAAACTCATCCCCGAAATATTGTCACGGTGGAACTGTTTCTGATGCGTGGGCGAAACGTCTGACAGACAGTTGGGTTTCTCATGTGAAAGCACAGGAGATGCCGAAAGGCCGTCAACTGTTGCCAGGATGGTTCAGCTGGTCCAGAACCATTGAGTATGGTTCTAAAGTGGGGGCAACGCCGAACGGAAGACGGGCAGGTGAGCCAATCTCTCATGGAGCCAATCCGAATCCGCATTTTCGGACTGACGGTGCTGTTACTGCACAGTCCAATGGGATTGCTTCCGTGCAATGCGGATATGGGAATACGGCACCGCTGCAATTGGAGTTTGATCCGAAACTTGCAGCGGATGAAAAAGGTGTGGATGTCGTACTGAATTTGATAGAAACTCATTTCCGTCAGGGTGGTACGCTGATCAACATCAATGTGCTGGATGCCGAGAAGTTGATGGAGGCACATGCAAATCCGGAGGCACATCCGGATCTGGTTGTGAGAGTAACCGGATTTACCGCTTATTTTGCTTCTCTGTCTCCGCAGTTCAGAGAACTGGTGGTACAGAGATTTTTAGAAGGAATGTAAAAAAGAAAACAGAAAGAAGGAAAAATTATGTTTAGAGTAGCATTGTTAAGTCGTTGGCATGTACATTCTCACAAGAATGACCAACGTTATGTAAAAGAATTTTTAGCACAGCCGGACTGCGAAGTGACTTGTGTGTGGGACGAGGATTTCGAGACGGCAAAAGAGTGGGGAGAGGAATACGGAGTTCCGTATGAGACTGATTTGGAAAAAGTGCTGTCCAGAGATGACGTAGACGGGGTACTTGTTACGTCAAATGCGACAGAACACCGGAAGATATTTATTGCTGCGGCAAATCACAAAAAGCATATATTCACAGAAAAAGTACTGGCATATAATTTGGAAGATGCGTATGCGATTAAAGAAGCCATTGAAAGAAACGGTGTCAAATTCTGTATTTCATTTAACCGTCTTGCTATTAAACAACTTGCATATGCAAAAACGTTGGTGGAAGATGGTACATTGGGAGAACCGGTACAATTTCGCTGTATGTGTGGACATCGTGGCGGCCTGAACGGAGATTTGCCGGAATACTGGTACGATCCGGAAGTGTGTGGCGGTGGAGCTATGATAGATTTGGGGTTTAACTCAGCGTATCTGGCAAGATATATTATGGGTGAGATGGAATCTGTCAGTTCGTCCTTTAATTATTCTATCTTAAATAAGCGTGTGGAAGATAATGCTTCCTGCAATGTGATGTTTAAGAACGGTGCAATGGGACTGATTGATGCAACGTTTACGTCTCCTCTGATGAGTGTGTTTGAACTGGCTGTATATGGTACCAAAGGCGCATATTATGCGAGATTTGGAGGAAGTGATATGGCTGAACTGCATTTGATGGGAGAGCCGAATAAGGTACTTGCATTAAATGAAATTCCGGAATCCTTAAAATCACCGGTACAGACATGGGTCGATGCGTGTGTAAATGGTGCTTCCGATAAAGATTATGGTGTGGATGCTGCAATTGACATGGTCAAATTCATGGTAGCAGCATACCAGTCAGATAAAGAAAACGGAAAACGAGTTTCCTTCTGATAAAAATAAGAAACCTGCCGGCATAAAAAAGGCAGGTTTCTTATTTTTTTTGAACTTCCAATGCATACTGTTTCGGTGTCGTTCCTACGATTTTCTTAAACAGTTGGATAAAGTACGACATATTGTCAAAACCACATTTGTCGCAGATATCGTTCAATGAATAGCCTCTTTTTAAAAGTTTGCAGGCATGGAAAATGCGAAGGTTATTCAGATATTGGAGATAAGTTTCTCCGGTGGCGGCTTTAAACTTATTGCAAAAATAGTGTTTGTTGTATCCGACTTTTGCCGCGATTTCTTCCAAGGATATTTTTTCTGTAAAATGTTCTTCTGTCCATGAAATGATTTCTCTTAAGGAGTCATCATATGCAGGGATATGAGGCTCTAATGTCCCGGTTGTGACAGAGCATTGTATCAGAATCTGAAAGATGGACAAAATTGCACAAATCGTATCAGCAGTTCCAGAGGTTGCTCCACGAAGCTGCTCTGCCTGAAACAGCAGACGGTCATATTCCGGAAGATAGCAGGACAGTCCGGAAAAATCCAGCCTGGATTCTGCAAGAATATTTGTCAGATTCAGCAGAGGAAGCAGACCGTCCGGATGCAGTTTCACAACAATCACATGTCCGTCATTTTGCAGATACTGCATGGAGTGAATGACATTAGGAGCAATAAAAAATGCCTGCTTTCCACCCAGTTCATACCGATTGCCACCGATGTATGCTGTTCCCTTAATATTACAACATAAAAGGATTTCGATGGTTTCCGCGTAGTGGGGCGGTGTGATCGAACCGGAAGAAAAGTGCAGTGTATTTACATCCCAAGGTCTTTTTTTTTGAAATTCTTTGTATTCCTTAAATGCGGTCATTACGTTTTTCATGGGATAAGTATAGCATTACAATCTTAATATTGCAATATTTTTAACCAATATTGCTGATTGAGGAAACAAGTTGCCGGTGATATCATGATAAAAAAGGAAGATGGGAGATGGACGATATGGAACCAAAAAGAACATATGATGTGATTGTAGTCGGAGGCGGGATTGCCGGTGTGGCGGCTGCCGTATCTGCGGCAAGAGAAGGTGTTACAGTACTTCTGATGGAAAAGAGTTTTAATCTTGGAGGGCTTGCAACAGGAGGACTGATTTCCTGGTATGAGCCTCTTTGCGATGGCGAAGGACATCAGATGATTTACGGAATCGCAGAAGAACTGATACGTTTATCTGCGAAATATGGTTTCGACAACCTCCCACAAAAATGGGGTGGTGATGGCAGAAATCAGCCACGTAACGAACGGTATTCTTGTTTTTATTCTCCGGGAATTTTTGCTGCTGCATTAGATGAATATGTGACAGACAATGGAGTGGAATTGCTGTTTGATACGCTGGGAACTTATCCGGTTATGGAAGGCGGACACTGCAGGAGCATGATTGTAGAAAATTTGAACGGCAGAGAGTTTTATGAGGCAAAGACTGTGATTGATGCAACAGGAACGGCAACGGTCATGCATCGGGCAGGTGTTCCGACGGTGGAAGGGAAAAATTACATTACTTATATTGCACACTGGTATGATATGAAGCAGGTGGAGAAACTGCAGGAAGACGGTGATGTTTGTGCTTTTCGAAAATGGATGAATACCGGTTCGGACATGTTTGGAAAAGGTCATCCGGAGGGTGTGGATTTGATTTCGGGTGTGACGGCAGAAGGAATCACGACGTATATGGTGGAAGGAAAGAAAAGTCTGCTCCGGAAGGTGGCAGAAAAAGACAGGCAGCGTTTTGATGTGATGAGCATTCCGGACATGCCGCAATTGCGTACCATAAGAAGAATTGTAGGAAAATGTGATTTCAACGCAGTGGATGGAGAAACGTATGAGGATTCCATTGGAAATTGTGGAGATTTCAGACCGGATGGAAAAGGAAAACACTACCAGATTCCGCTTGGCGCATTGTATCATGAAGGATTTGATAACTTGCTTGCGGCAGGAAGGATTATCTCGGCACCACAGGGAGACGGCTGGGAAGTGGCACGTGTCATACCAGTGTGTGCGTTGACCGGAGAAGCGGCAGGAAAAGCGGCGGCATTATGTGTGAAAAAACAGGTTGGTGTGGAAAAAGTAACAGCGTGGATGTAACAAGAGGAGGATAAGAAAATGAAAATGGGAATTATCGGATACGGTGGAATGGCACATTGGCATAAAGAACGGATTGAGGAGATAGAAGGGCTGGAACTTGCCGGAATCTGGGATATCAGGCCGGAAGTGTGCAAAAAAGCAGAGGAAGACGGAGTACATGCATATACAAGTCAGGAGGAACTGCTTTTGCAGGCAGATATTGATTTTGTGTTGGTTGCAACGCCAAATGATTTTCACAGACCGATTGCAGAAGCGGTTATGCGGGCAGGAAAACACGTTGTATGTGAGAAACCGGTTGCTTTGTCATCAGAAGAATTACGGGAGATGATGGAAGTTTCAAAGGAAACCGGAAGATTTCTTACCGTGCATCAGAACCGCCGGTGGGATGAAGATTTTCTTACTGTTGCGAAGATTTTACAGGAAGGAAAACTGGGTGAAGTATTCCGGATAGAATCCCGCGTACATGGTTCCAGAGGAATTCCCGGTGACTGGAGACAGGAAAAAGAACAGGGTGGCGGCATGATTTTGGATTGGGGTGTACATTTGCTGGATCAAATATTGCAGTTGAAGGCAGGTGTTCCTTTGGCACAGGTTTATGCGTGGATTACCAATGTGACAAATCAGGTGGTGGATGATGGATTTACGGCATTGCTGACCTTTGAGGATGGAGTTCAGGTGCTGGTAGAAGTTGGAACAAATAACTTTGTGTCGCTTCCGCGCTGGTATGTATTGGGAAGCGACGGAACGGCTGTCATTCATGACTGGCATCTGAATGGTGAGGTTATCCGTGCAAAAGGGAATGATGAGAAAGATGTGCAGCCGGTAAAGACGGCGGCAGGTTTAACCAAGACGATGGCACCACGTCGGGATGATACTATTTATCATGAACCACTGACAAAGGTTTACGGCGACATTCATGAATTCTATCAGAATGTCATGGGAGTGATAAAAGGTGAAGAAGCATCTCGCA
>CAZXQK010000001.1:0-20913 GCA_964642785.1 uncultured Faecalimonas sp. | reverse complement strand
AATCAGAAGGAACGAAGGAAATCCAATTTGTTTCGATATATAACGAAAACCGTACGGCAGGGTTTGTGATCACGAACACAGACAGGAAGGCTTTGCCGACTACTTTAGACCTAGGAAGAATTCCATGTTGGAAAACACATCGTTATGAGAATGATTATAAAACTGCTCCGATAGAAATCAAATTTGTACAGGAGAACGGTGCAGATGGAAATCTTCATTGGTATATGAAGACAACAGATTTTGGAACAACAACAGTTGCAAAATCGGACAATGTTGAAACGGACAAGTATCTGCAGTTTGATGATATTATCGAACAACCTGTATATTTCCGTATGGGACCAAGCGGAAAGGCAACGGATGACTTTAAAATGTATTGCCGGATACAGCGTCAGACACTGAAAACGGACGAGGTATATCACAATCTTTCGTTGGGAGATTACGAAGTGGAACAGTCCGGATTCCAAATTGATGGTACGAGATATGCGATTGGTGAAACTCTTGATACAGTCGGAAGTTACGAAGCAGAGTACATCGACGGAAAGAATCTGTATCAGGGAACTGTGAAACTGTATAAGTATGGAGATGTAAATTCTGACAATGATGTTGATGTATGCGATTGGCTGGCAATGGTAAAAGCCTCTTCCGGCAAAAAAAATCTGAGTACGGAAGGAAAACTGAGTGCTGACTTTGATGCAAATAATGTGGTGGATTCATCTGATATTCAGGAATTAAAAAACAGGCTCTTGCGATATGATGAAGACCCGGATGAAAAGACATATTATCTGAAAGATTTCGGTGCTGTCGGTGATGGTGTTACGAATGATGTGGATAAGATATCTCGTGCAATCGATGCAGTGAATGTTGCACAGAGTCATGCAAGGCTGATATTTGAAGCGGATAAAACGTATTATTGCAAAAACAGTGAAGGTTACGATCGGGCAATCATTCAGTTGGAAAACTGTAGTCATGTGCAGATAGAAGGAAATCAGGCGAAGATTGTTGCAGAAGCACCTCTGAGTTTTATTTACACAAATGGTACAACAGACTGTTCTGTTTCGGGATTAAGATTAACTTATGGAGTACGACCATATTTTATGGCAGAGGAAGCTACGGAGATCAATACGTCAACAGAGCCTTGGAGCTGCGTGATGAAAATCGGCGAGGGTATGGCAGAAAAATATCTTGGTCTTACCGAGATTGGTCAATGTGTTGAGGTAAAGGTTAATGGTAACAACAGTAATGCATTTGGGATCATGGAAAGTGAAACCGGTCGTCCGTATCTGTTTCTTGATAAGTACGAATTGGTAGGCAAAGATAAGATCAAGATATATTTTAATAAAGATGCAAGTTCAAATACCAAAGTCCGAATGAACCAACTGGATGAACAACGTTTGATCTGCCCGACACCGAATGTAGGACATATGGTGGAACATGCAGTTAGTCTGCGAGGAGATACCAACCTGACCATGCAGGATATTGATATGTATTCTTCCTGCAAATTCGCCGTGGAACTTGTCAATTCGGAAGGAGTGATTCAGTTTGAAGATTTTAATATCATTCCGGATCCTGATTTGAAAGGAACAAATGAAGAAACAGATTTTACTTCCTGGAGAGATGGTTGGCATTTGAAGGAAAATCGGGCAAAGGTGGTATGGAGAAATTGTGAGGCTACAGGATTGCAGGATGATATATTTAATATTTCATCTTCTATCATGTGGATAAAGGAAGTTCTGTCTGACAATCAAATCAATATGTATTGGGATGAAACAGGAGGACCGTTCCGGGCTGAATTGAAAAAGGGTGATAAAGTAACAATCTTAAATGTAGAAACAGGAGAGATTATTGCAACTACATCAGTTTCCAGGTTGATAAGAAGTGCCGGGTCAGACAATATAGTTGAACTGGAGGATGCAATAAATAACCTGCCGTCAGGAGAAAATATCAAAGTCGTGTTTGAATCCTTGGTTGCACCGGGCTCCGTGATTGAAAATTGTTCGTTCAATGGTACATACAGATTTCGAGGACCGATCACGGTATCAGATACTACGTTTGTCACAAAGCGGTTATGGCTGGATGTTCTAAATGAAAATTGGCTGGAAGGACCTATACCAAAAAATATGTTATTTAAAAACTGCACATTTGTGTTTGAAAGCAGTAATTCAAAATATGTTCATGCGTCAGCCTACAACAAAAATACGTCAGACAGTGCATATCATTTGGAGAATATTGTATTTGACAACTGCATGATAGACCAAAGTTGTTTTGACATAGGTACAGGTGATACGGTAACTTTTAAGAATTGTAGAACTCAGTAAAAAGAAAGGAAAATGAGAAAGATGATGAAAAAGTTAACAAGTATATTATTGATATGTTGTATGGGAATCGGAATTCTTACCGGTTGTGGAAAGGATTCTAAGGTGTCTTATGATCCGGATAATTTTATGACGGCAGAAGAAGCTGAGGCTGCCGGAAATCCGTATCAGATCGTAAAAGAAAAAGTTACAATAAAGATTTTTGTTCCACGCGGTTCGACAAACCCGGAATATTCTACCATGCGTATGTTCCAGGTTCTGTCGGAGGTGACAAATCTGGAATTTGAATTCGTAGAAGCGGCAATTGACCAATACGAAACATTGAGAAGTGTGGCATGGGAGGATAAGAAGAATACTCCTGATCTGTTCTTATACTACAATACGATTTCAGAAATTGTGAGTTTTTCGGAAATGGGTGTCCTGACACCTTTTAATGACCCGGAATATACCAAAGACGGAGTGAAGATCGGAAGCCTGATCGACAATTATATGCCGACTTATAAAGCATTACTGGAAAGTGACTTTGGTCATGAGGGACTGAATGCTTCCGATGTTGTTACCATGGAAGACGGGTTCATGTACAGTGCGGCATCTGTAACGGACGTACCGAGAGATTTGGTATTCAAACAATATTTAAACCAGACATGGATCGATAACATCAATAACAATTTTATTACCGATGCAAGTAAGAAACTTCCAAATGCAGAGGACATCAAGACAGTAGAAGAATATATCCGGGTGCTTCGTGCATTCAAAGAATATGATGCCAATCTGAACGGAGATGCGACGGATGAAATTCCGGTAACATCAGAATCCATGAACTACCTTAGAAATCTGTTATTGGCATCTTATGGATATGTTTCAAACTGGGTGGAAATTGATAACGATGGTGAAGCGTTTACATTTGTACCGTCTACAGATGCATACAAGAATTATGTATCTACAGCGGCAGAATTGTACAAAGACGGAATTATTGATAAAAATACCTTCTCGAATACAAATACAACGATTGTCAACAAAGGATTTGAAGACTGTTTAGGATCTTTCTCCTGTGCGGCTGCATATCAGCTGGTAGGAGATGAATTGGATGCGAACTATACCACGGTAGGTCCTTTCACAAGTGAGTACTATCAGGGAGACCCGATAACCTACAGTACATCGATGATCGATGCTCTGGGTGCAGTGATTCCGTCAAGCACACCATATGCAAGAGAGATTGCGAGACTGTTAGACATTATGTATTCTGACCTTGGTACCCAGCTTTTAGCATTTGGTCAGGAAGGAAAAGACTGGGAATGGTCTGATGACACAGAAAGTGCATGGGTGAAACTGGTACCGGAGGATTATTCGGATTCAGATACAGAATTGTATCGTTCTTCACTGACACCACAGTACGGTTTAAGTGTAGGACTGTATAACAGTTTTGATTTTGTCGGAAAAGAAGCAGAAGGATATAACTCACGTTTGAATGCATTAAGTGAACGCTATACTCCGTATCTGAAAGAACCGATTCCGCAGTATATTCATTTGACAAAAGACGAGTATCAGACAGAAAGTCTTTATGGAACCACTCTTCAGAATTATATTGAAGAAAGCGAGTTCCAGTTCATTACAGGTGTTATGAGCGTAGAGAAAGATTGGGACAGTTATGTATCGAAGTTAGAGTCTTATCATTGTAAAGAAGTAGAAAAAATCTACAATGATGCGTTGACAAGATACAAAGGAGGAAACTAATTTATGCGTGCGACGATAAATTGGAAACGATGGGGCTGTATTGCATTATCAGCCCTCTGCATCGGCACATGCGGATGTGGAGATAAAAAGCCTGAAACTGATGTGAAGGAAGAAGTACCGTCAGTAGAAGAAACGGCAAAATATTCTCTCGTTCAGACTGCACAGAAATTACAGAAGGATGCATATACGGACAGTACGCTGACGGATGTGTGTTATGGATTGAATGATCCGGGAAATGTAGGGGTCGTGAAAGAAGATTTTGATAAGGTATTGTATCCGATACCGTCTGATGCGGAATTTGAAGGCGAGATCATTAACTGGACAGAATATGTACATGAGGGTGATAATCTGTCGAAGTTAAAAGCAATTTTGAAAGAAGCAGCCCAAAAGAATGCACAGGGTATCAAGGTAAAACTGAATATGCCGGAAAATGAGGTCATAGACATAGACACTTATCGTGCAGATTCTTATTCATATGCGATTGAGCAGAAAGGTCTGGATGGGTTTTATCTGCAGGGCAACGGATGTACATTCAATATTCAGTACCGGAATCTTGATTACAGGGGATTTATGTATTTGAAAGATGGCGGAGATATTCACATGCAGAATCTCACCATTGACTACGAAGTGAAGCCGGCAGTTACCGGAGTTATAGAATCTTATGATATGGAAAACCTGTCTGTGAAAATCGCAGTGGATCCGGAATGCAATGAGTGGGTCAGACGTTTGCAGAACAATGAGGGAACGATTTTCAGTTATCTGGAATATAATAAGGCAAACCGGATTCCGAAAGAAGACGGAACTTATGTAGTAGACAGTTCCGGAACAAACTTGATGTTCAGCGGATATTCCATTGAAGGCAGCGAGAAAGGCGGCTATCATCTGACGGTTCATTTCAACAAGGCTGCAGAGACGAATGTAACGGCAAACGGAGTGGGAGATTATGCAAGTGTACAGTTTTCGTACTATGTATTTAATAATCTGGATTTTCATGATTGTGGAAATATCTGGTTAGAAAGCATAACAATGCATTCCTCACCGGCAATGGCTGTAGTCGGATTCTGGAATGAAAACATGTATATCAACAGATTGAGGATTACGGTAAAAGAAGGTACCAATCAGTTGATCACGACCAATGCGGATGCTATTCACATTCTGCAAAACAGTGGTGAAGTTCAGGTGACGAACAGTCTGGTTGAAAACGCTCATGATGATGCCATGAACTTAAAGTCCGGTTACTGGTATGATCTTGCCGGATATGACGTGTTAGAAGGAACCATTACCATTGCAAGGGCAACGGAAAGCGTAAAGATGCCAAAAGAGGGGGAAACACTGGAAGTATATGACAGGGAAAACTTTGAGAAGAAGGCAACCTTGACGGTGGAATCCGTTACCGGAACGGCAATGTGTTACGTCATTAAAGTAAAAGAATCTCTTGTGGAGCAGGATATCGAAAAATGGACAGACTGTGTGGTGGCAAACGACAGTAGTGCCAATCTTCTGTTTAAGAATAACATCGTACAGAATAAACGTAACAGAGGAGTCATCATGATGGCAGACAATGCCGTTTTTGAGAATAATACGTTTCAGAATGTTGCACATGGTGCAATCTTCTCCTGGGCAGTGCTGGATCAGTTCAATGAGTGCGGTGTTGCAGGCGACAGTGCATATAAAAACAATAAGTTTATCAACGTGAATTATAAATATCCGGGAACAACGGTCGGTGATATTTATATACAGGCGATCGCTTCCACTTATGGACCTTGCGGTGTGATCAAAAATATGCAGATTGAAAACAACTTCTTCGCAAAAAGCGCGGCGACATCGGTCAGTCTGGTATCGGTTGAAGATGCAGTGGTGAGCCATAACCTGTATTACAATCCGAGCCGTGTCTATGAGGGAACAGAATCAGTTGTATTCCTTTATAATACGGACAAGATTGTGATGGAAGAAAACTATTGTTACTGTCCGGAAAGTGCGAATCTGAAGGGAGTGTATCCGGGTGGTACTACAACAGAAAAATGTGTGGCACTGTCGGATAACTATGGTTTGGAACTTGGAAGCGATGCAGACTTTGTATCAAATTCAGAGCAGCAGGTGGCATATCTGGATCAGCAGACGATTCAGATTGACGGAGATCTGTCTGACTGGACAGTCGGCACGGATATTGTGATAACCGGGGCAAGTACGGAAGATGAGCGTAATGCGGAAGAAAGCTGGTATGCAGATCACTTCAAAGTGAAGATGGCAAAACTTGCTTATAATGACGAGGGAATTTATCTGGGATTTGATATTTATGACGATGAACTGGTGTTCAAGGGAACAGAGAATTTCTGGTATGGTGACTGTGTGGAAATCTTTATGACAGCATCAACGGAAATGCCGAATGCAGATATGAAATTGTACAGAAATCTAAGCAGTACGCTTCAGCTGGTATGTGTTCCGGATTGGAAGACCGGTTACTACCTGGAAGAGGACAGAACGTCTGCAAGTATTGTAGAGCAGGGAGATAAGTTCGAGGCTAAGGTTGTCAGAACAGATGACGGATATTGTGGAGAAGTATTCATTCCGTTTGAAGTAGTTCCTGATTTCAAGGAAGCAATTGACAATGGACAGGGTATTGCCATTAACTGTGTATTTGCTGATGCTGAGAGAAGCAATATGCCAAGGATCCAACTTGCAAATGTTGCTCATATAGTGGAATCGAATAAGAAGATGACGGTAACATCCATCCGCTATATCTTTTCAAAGGAACAATAATTAGGAGGAGAGTTGATGAAGAAGAAACAATTACTACGTATAGGGTTACCGATACTGATCGTACTTTTGATATGCGGTGCGATCGCAGGGATTCTTTTGGGAAATAAAACAACGATCCGGAATATCATAAAGAAAGATAAAACGGCACCTGTTATTACGATTGAAGGTGATAAAACGTTAACAATGGAAGTGGGAGAAACTCTGTCACTTCCAAACGTGACCGCAACAGATGATGTAGACGGGGATGTCACAAAGAAAATTAAGAAGAAACTTTCACATGGTACGGAATTGGCAGAGTTGGGAGATGACCATTTCACAACCGAGGTGGGAGGTACCTATCATGTCATATATCGTGTCAGTGATAAAGCCGGTAATGAAGCCGTGGAAACCCTGGATATTGTTGTTTCCACGAAGACACCGGAAAAGAGTATGGAAGGCAGCAATGATCTGAGTGTCCTGAATCAGAGCGGTGCGTTATTCTACGAGAACTTTGAAAAAGGTCCGGAAAATGAGCTGCTGTATGATAACTACAAGAGTTTTTATACCTTAACAGGTATGGAAAATGCAATCTCCGGTAACTCACTGGTTGTGGATTATGGAAAGGCTTTGGAAGAAGGGGTAAACCGTGTAACCTTCCTTTCTATGATGCCGTACATTCAGTCAGGTACCTGGGAAATCTCGTTTGATGTCAAACTGGTATCGGGAGAAGGCAGGGACGACTTCTATATCATGTATACACCGAATGTTGACAAAGGTGTATATTATTCAGAACGTCTGCTTCTGGCTGACATGAAAGAAGGAGAAGTGCGTCATATCGAATACAAGAAAGTGATCGAGGTTCTGGAAGAACAGAAAGGAACAGCGACCTTCTTCCTGTGTAACAGCAACCTGGACTGTGGAGATGTGGTTCTGATGTTTGATAACTTTTCCATTAGAAGAACCGATCTAGAGTATACAACTTATGTACCAACCGTCAAGGAATTGGAAAAAGGATTTACTTACGACTGGTCTGATGAAAAGTATGCAACACTTGGAGAAGTGGTGAATGTCAAAGATATTAAAGATGATTCCATAAGAACGGCATTGCAGCAGAAAGACGGGTTTTCAGATCGGGTGATGCTGGTTACGAATGATTCCCTTTTGAATGGTATCCTTGCTGCAAACAATGCTGCGTTTTTTGAACAGGGAAGAGAGTATACTATTGAAATCAATTATTATGTTGCTTCCTGTGAAGGAAGTTCGCTGGTTGCTCAGAGCGGCAGTACCTCCGCAAGGGGAGTAAGAGATAACTTATTCTTAAAGAGAAAAGAAGCAGACAGTGTGACACTTCGCTATCTCATCGGACGAGGGGAAGAGGAATTGTGCTTCTATCTGTTCGGGTATCCGGCAGAGGTGTATATTGGTGATATCACATTGACTTTAAAAGACAGGACTGACAAGGAACGTTATGATTATCATACCTTGACAGAACAGGAACTGTATGCGGGATATACGTTTGATTTTTCAAAAAATAACCTGCCAAAATGGTCCGGCAACATGATGTTTATCGGAAATTATGGAGTGAATGATATTGCGGCAAGTCTTCCGAAGGGTTATTTCAAGAGTGGTGAGACTGTGTGGGCAAACGGAATGTATGAATTTGAATTGGAGTTTCTGGATGGATTATTGAAGAAAGACAGAGCCTACGACATTACCTTCCGTTTTTATTCGGATCTTCCGATGATCATGGATTCCGTCTTCCTGGTTACAAGAGATGCAGAAGGCAATCCGGTAGAAAAGAACCGTCTTGGTCTTACGGATTTAGGAAACGGAATGTATGAATTACATACACAATTCCGGACAGACGGGACAGAGGTACGTGCATTGTTCTATACAACGCAGATGGTATCCATGTATCTGGATTCTGTTACGGTATCCATGCAGGATGCGAAACCGGTCGTAACACTGGATAAAGGTATTAAAAACAGTTATACCATTGATTTTGATAAAGAGTGGATGAATTTCTGTGTGAGAAATTCCGTTGCAGGGTATGTGTCATCCGTACCTGATACAGGCGGATATGGTCTTTATGTAAAATTAAATGAAATTTTGCGTTTTAATGAATTAACAGGCTTGACACCGGGAAGAGCTTACCAGCTGAAATTCACCACGAAACATACCGGAAAATATGGTGAAATCCTCGGATTCTTTGTAAATACAAATTCCGAGCAGACAGGGCCGGCTTATGTGCCGTCCAAGGTGGTATCGGGCGATACGGTAACTTACACATTTACCTTTACGGCTGATGAATATGCAAAGAACGGCATATTTGCACTGTATAATAAGAGTCGTGAAGTACAGGAAGAGTTCTATATCACGGATGTAGAAATCTGGTCAGCCCAAGGGGACAGTACATCACTTAACAAACTGACACAAGGAAACGGATACAGTTCAGACTTTGATAATAAAATACCGGCATTGAGTAAAGGACAGTGGGTTACTTCACTACCGAAAGAGTACAAGGCTGATCAGGAAAAATATTTTTATATCAATCTGAACGAAGCGTCAGAATTTGCCATGGATTTCAGTATTTTCGACGGAATGGTGAAGAAAGGATATTACTATACACTGTCCATGACGGGGTATGTGAAAAATGGCGATGGAAATGTTGTGCTGATTCCGATGGACGAGACAGGAAATTATGCAGAATATAAGACAGTCCGGACAACGCTTCCGGATGGTCAGACGAAATTGACATGGTATTTTAACGGAGGAGATTATTATACCGGACGAATCTGTCAGTATCTCCGTCTGGTAAATGCAAGTTTCAATGATGCAGATTTTGAAATGTATATTTCAGGATTTACCATGCAGGCAGTAAGTTACGACAGTCTGGAGACCGGAACATTAGACAAGACGGCGAACAAAGTGATATTCCCGAATGTCTACAATGTGGATGATTACAACGGCCCGGCAGAGTCGGTGATCATTTTAAACAATGGAAAAGTGGCACTCATTGACAGTGGTGAAGCTGCATCAGAAACAAGTAAGTTCCTGCTTCTTCAAAAATTGAAGAAACTGGGAGTAAAGAAACTGGATGTTGTAGTAATGACGCATCTGCGCAGTGAACATTATGGTGCATTTACCATGCTTGCCGATTATTTCGATATCGGAGAGTTTTATGCAAAGGATACCTGCTTTGGTGCATATGAAATCAATGGTAATGGAATTGAGATGGAAAAAGCATTCAATCGCATTATGACTTGCATAAAAAATAAAGTGAACAGTGACGGAAGTAAAGTGAAAATCTGTTCAGACACGCAATTTGGACAAAAAGTTGCCTTCGGTAATGGAGGAGAATTCGTATTCTATTATGCACGGGAAGTGTATGGGGAAAACCTGGCAGATGGTGCAACACGAGAAAAATGGGATGCGAATTACTTCAGCATGAGTGTCAGATATAATACAAAAGAAGGATATGATGCTTATTTTGCCGGCGATTCTTTGATTCCGACCAATCAGGAGCTGCTGACCGTTCCGTTTGAAAATTGCGAGATCTGGCAGATTAACGGACATGGTATCGGAAATGACTATAGCGGACCATATACAACAGAACGTCTTGTTACCCTTGTGGATCCAAAATATGCTGTCGTTTGTGGAGTGGAAGACAATCTGAAACAGTGCGTCAAAGACATCATGGCGAAATTCGCCGATATCGAAATCTGTTATTTGGAACAGGGTGACAGAGAGTTTGATATCAATGCCTTGACAGTAGATGGAACATATAAAGCATTGACTGAACAGGAATTACGTGCGGGATATACCTATGATCTGTCAGAAGACAGTATCCCTCGTGTAACATCAAGCTATGTAGATGTTACCTATATGAGTGGAGATCAGATTGATACAACACTGCCGGCAGGCTATTTCCAAAACGGTACTGCGATCAAAGCGGCAGGACGTTTCATGGTAAATCTGGATTTCCTGAACGGATTGATTCAAAAGAATCGTTCCTATGACATGACCTTTAGAGTATATGCACCAAACGGCTTGGACAGAGCTGCAACGTACATTCAGACAACCAACGAAAAGGAAAGCATGCATGAATATTACCGGGTAGGATTTACGGAACTTGGAAACGGCATGTACGACCTTCATGCACAGATTACCTGTTGGGAAACAGAAAGACTTTTCAGCATCTATTCAGACGTAGACCAGACATACTACATTGAAAGCATCAAAGTATCTATGCAGGATGCAAAACCGGAAGCAGTGCTGGATAATGGTATCCATAAAAATTACACGGTTGATTTTGATAAAGAATGGTTGTCGGTAAAAGGAAGAAATACGAATGCAGGCTATGTATCTTCTGTGCCGAATGCAGACGGTTATGGTCTCTATGTAAAACTGAATGAGAGTTTACGATTTGAACAGTTGACAGGATTTACGGAAGGCAGAACATATGAGCTGAAATTTACGACAAAACATACCGGACATTACGGATGGCTGCTAGGGTTCTTTGTAGATACGGAAAATAATCAGCTGGGAACAACGGCATATACACCGGCAAAGACTGTGTCGGGCGATACGGTGACATATACATTCACCTTTACGGCAGATGAGTATGCAAAGAACGGTATGTTCGCATTGTATAACAACAGTCGCGAGGTAGAAGAAGAGTTCTATATCACAGATGTGGAAATCTGGTCAGGAGAGACAGACACAACATCTCTTGAAAAACTGACAGAAGGAAACGGATATGTTTCTGACTTCGACAAGAAGGTACCGAATATCAACAAAGGACAGTGGGTTACGGAACTGCCGGCAGAATATACTTCTGATCAGGACAGATTTTACTACATTCATCTGAACCGGGCTTCAGATTATGCCATGGACTTTAACATTTTCGACGGAATGGTAAAGAAAGGTTATTATTATACCTTGTCAATGACAGGTTTTGTGAAGGAAGGTGCAGGAAATATCCTGCTTCTTCCGATGGACGGTACAGGAAATTATGCTGAGTATAAAACGGTGCGTACCACATTAGAAGATGGTCAGACAAAACTTACCTGGTATTTTAATGGCGGAGATTATAATACCGGACGGATCTGTCAGTATCTGCGTCTGGTGAATGCCAGCTGGGATAATGCAGATTTTGAAATGTACGTTTCCGAGATTACCATGCAGGCAGTTAGTTATGACGATCTGGAAACAGGTACACTGGATAAAATGGCAAATAAAATCATCTTCCCGAATATTAATGATGTGGATGATTATAGTGGAAATGCAGAATCAGTGATTGTCTTAAATAACGGCAGTGTGGCACTGATAGATGGCGGTGAAAGAAGTTCTGAAACGAGCAAATTCCTGCTTCTTCAGAAATTGAAGAAATTGGGAGTTACAAAACTGGATGTTGTGATCATGACGCATCCGCATGGTGACCATTATGGTGCGTTTACCATGCTTGCAGAGTACTTTGATATCGGTGCTTACTATGCGAAGGATACAGACTGGAGTTATGAAAACAGCAATAACGGAACTGAGATGGAAAAAGCATTTGACCTTGTATTGAACTGTATGAAGAATAAGGTGAACAGCAATGATACGAAGGTACAGGTTAGTGACAATGTGACATTTGGACAGAAAGTCACATTTGGTGATGGTGGAGAGTTTGTATTTTATTACGCAAGGGAGGTATTTGGAGAAAACCTGCCGGAAGGAACTGCAAGGACCAAATGGGACGGCAATTATTTCAGTCTTGGTATCCGGTACAATACCAAGGACGGATATGATGCATACTTTGCAGGTGATTCCGCTGAAGCGACAAATCAGGAACTGTTGACGGTGGCTTTTGAAAATTGTGAAATCTGGCAGATCAATCACCATGGTTCCAGTGGTCCATACACAACGATGAGACTGGTTACACTGCTTGATCCAGAATATGCCGTTGTGTGCGGAACCAAAGACAATCTGAAGCAGGATGTTAAGAACATTATTGAAAATTACGGTAAGTTAAATGGTACAAGAGAAATCTGTTATCCTGCAAAAGGGGATGTGGAGTTTGATCTGGAAGTTCTTGAGACGAAAAAGAAATACAAAGCATTGACCGAACAGGAATTATATGACGGATATACGTATGATCTGTCAGAAAATAATATGCCACGTGTAACTTCAGGCAATCTGTCCATAACATATATGAGTGGCAAAGATGTCGATGTGAAATTACCGGAAGGATATTTTGCAAGCGGTACAGCCATCAAAGCAGCAGGACGATACATGGTGAAATTGGAATTTTTAAATGGTTTGATTCAGAAAAACCGTACTTATGATTTGAAATTCCGCGTATATGCACCGGATGGAATATCCAAAGCTGTTACCTATATTCAGGCAACAAATGAAAAAGAAAGCATGCACGAATATTATCGGGTGGGATTCACGGATCTCGGAAATGATATGTATGACTTACATGCACAGATAAGCTGTTATGATACAGAAAGTCTTTTCAGTATTTATTCGGATACAGATCAGACATTCTATATTGAAAGTGTTTTTGTGTCTATGCAGAATGCAAAACCGAAAGTAGTTCTGCATCCTGGGATTAGAGCAGATTATACGATTGATTTCGATGAGAGTTGGTTAAAATTTAAGGTAAGGAATTCCAATGCCGGATATGTATCTTCTGTACCGGGTGTCGGTGGATATGGACTTTATGTAAAACTGAATGAAAGCCTGCGGTTTGACCAGTTAACCGGATTTACAAAGGGCAAAACATACGAATTGAAATTTACGACAAAGCATACCGACAAATATGGTACGTTATGTGGATTTTTCGTGGATTCCAATAATGAACAGAAAGGCACAGCATATACACCGGCTAAGACAGTATCGGGAGATATCGTAACGTATACTTTTACATTTACTGCTGATGATAATGCGGAAGCATATATGTTTGCGTTGTATAACACAAATCGAAGTGTTGAGGAAGAATTCTACATTCAATCAGTAGAAATTAAATCCAATACAACCGGCGGTGTTGAATCAGGTATATCCGGTGAGAATAAACTGGAAGAGGGTTCATGGACAAAACCACGTTAAAGAATAGACTTGTATGAGAAGGGCTGCAAAGAATGAATATGGATTTTAAGAATATTTCAAAAGAGTATCGGCCAGTTCCGTTTTGGAGTTGGAATGATAAATTGGAAGTGGAAGAAACAAAAGAACAGATAAAAGCAATGCATCTGGCAGGCATGGGGGGATTTTTCATGCATGCCAGAGGCGGACTGCAGACAGAGTACATGGGTGAAGAATGGTTTGACAATGTTGCTGCCTCCATAGAGGAGGCAGCAAACTTTGGAATGCGTCCCTGGGCATATGATGAGAACGGGTGGCCGAGTGGTTTTGGTAATGGGATCGTAAACGGATTGGGTGTTGAATACCAGCAGAAGTATCTGAGAATGGAATCTAGAAAAGAACACGATGAAACTGCCATTTGCAAATGTGGAGAACATTATTTTTATTATGACATAAATCCTTTTTATGTAGACAACCTTGATGCAAAAGTAGTTGAAAAGTTTATCGAGGTGGCATATTTACCATATTATGAGAAATACGGCACAAAAATTGAAGGATTTTTTACAGATGAACCGCAGATTTCGAGAATGGGTTTTCCGTGGAGTTTTGTCTTTGAAGAAGAGTATGAAAAAAGATATCAGGAAAATATTCTGGACAAATTGGAACAATTGTTTTTGCCTATCGGTGATTATAAACGCACACGTGTCAAATTCTGGAAGATGGTAACGGAATTATTTTCGGTGTCATATATGAAACAGATTTACGACTGGTGTGAGAAGCGTGGATTGAAACTGACCGGACATCTTCTTTTGGAGGACGGGCTTGCAGAACAGTTGATTACCAATGGGGCGTGTATGCCACATTATGAATACATGACCATTCCCGGAATGGACTGGCTTGGAAGAGAAATCCGCTCATGTCCGACTCCTCTGCAGGTTTCTACTGTGGCAGAGCAATTGGGGAAGGAGGCTGTCCTTTCTGAAACGTTTGCCATGTGTGGACACAATGTAAGCTTTGATGAATTAAAAGGGGTTTATGAATGGCAGATGGTTCATGGTGTAACACTGATGTGTCAGCATTTGGAAGGATATTCCATTCGCGGAATCCGGAAACGGGATTATCCGCCGGCAATGTATTATCAACAGCCATGGTGGCAGGAATACAACCGGTTTATTGAGTCGATGTCCAGAGTAGGGAAAATTTTAAGCGACGGATACCATCCGGTAGATGTGCTTCTGATTCATCCTCAGACAACGGCATGGAGCATGTATGATGCGACAGATATTGAGGATATTCTGAAATTGAATGATCGATTTATGGAAATTGTCCGGACACTGGAAGAAAAACATATTGCTTTCCATTTTGGGGATGAGATCATTCTGGAACGTCATGGTAAAGTACAGGACGATAAGCTGATTGTCGGTAACTATTGTTATTCTTATGTTATTCAGACGGGATGCGAACTTCTGCTTGACAATACAGAGAAACTTTTGACAGAATTCGAAAGAAACGGCGGGAAAATTGTGAGTGAGGAAGAACTTCCGGACAATCCTGTTATTGACAGTAAAAACATCAGTTATACAAGACGGGATTATGATGATTTTTCTGTACATTATTATGTAAATACCTCAGCAGAAAGGATAGCAGCCAACATTCCGATTCGCGGGAAGGTGATGGATATTTATACCGGAGACACAGAGTTGTTTCATGGTACATATGAATTTGAACCGTGGGGAAGTCTGCTCCTGATAGAAGATGGTGAAGAATATGAACAGGTTCAGGAAGCAGAACCAACTTATATTTATCCGGATGAAGAACTGGAGATCATAAAGAGCGATTACAACAGTCTGACATTGGACAAGTGTGACTACTATTTTGATGGTGTCCTGCAGGAAAAACAAGGATACGTCCTGAATATTGCAGAACGGGCGAACGAATTAGAAAGAAAGGTTCAGATCCATCAGGATTATCATGTACAGATGGAGGATATTCCGGAACAGTTATATCTTGTATGTGAAACACCGGAAAAATTCTGTATTTCCGTGAATGGAAGAAAAGTGACACAGACACCGGAAGGACATTTTATGGACAAAAGCTTTCAGAAGATTGATATTACCGAGTATGTGATTCTCGGAGAAAATGTAATTTCTTTTGATTGCAACTTTGAACAATCCGAACAGTTCTATCAAAACAGAAGAAAAGCAAGGATTTTTGAAAGCGAAAAAAATAAATTAGTCTATGATATGGAAATCGAGGCAGTTTATCTGCTGGGAGATTTCAGAGTAAGAACAGAAGGTCAGTGGAGAAATCTGGATAAGGATGCCGTAAGGTATGATGGAGCATTTGTGATTGAAAAAACACAGAAGAAAATTCACAGAAAGAATATAGAAAAACAAGGATATCCTTTTTTCTGCGGAAGTATGACACTGTCAGGGAAGATAGACATACATGGTGAAAATCCGATGTTGCTGGTGAATAGAAAAGGAATCAATGTTTGGAAGATAGAAATCAATGGAATTGAAAAAGTTATGATCACAGGGAACAAAATCTCTTTGAAAGAATTTGGAGTACAGGGAACTGTGCCGATTCAATATACCCTGATAAATAATTTACGAAATCTGCTCGGACCACATCATTTAAAAGAAGGTGAGACCTATCTTGCCATGCCACAGAGTTTCTTTAAAGAATCCTGTATATGGAATGAACACCCGGAAAATGACTGGGATGATACTTATTGTTTTGTGGAGATGGGAATATAAAAGCATTGTAGTGAATATGGAGGAGACAGGATGATAAAAAGTGATATTGCTGCCATTAAGGAATATTCAAACAAAATTTATATGTGCATGACGCGACCGGCTGAAGGACAATTGAAACATCCGTATATTGTTCCTGGCAGTGCAAGTTACAATAATCAGTTATGGGACTGGGACAGCTGGCTGACGGATGTTGCAATACGACAGATTATGGCAGATAATCATGATGATAACTCAGTGTATTTGGAATGTGAAAAGGGCTGCGTGCTAAATTTTTTAGAACACGCAGAAACGGATGGGAAGATTCCGATTCTGATCAAGCCGGATGCAGATGATGAAACATTAAGCTGTCACACGAAAAATATACACAAACCATGTCTGGCACAACATATACGATTTGTGGTGAAACAGAATGGAAATGATGTCAGTTGGATAAAAAAGCATATAAAAAGCCTGTGTGCGTTCATTGATTTTTATATCAGAGAATGCAGACAGGAGGAAACAGGACTTTACTTTTGGCTTGATGACGGTGCGATTGGTGTAGATGATGACCCATGTACTTTTTACCGGCAGGATAAGAGTTCTGCTTCCGTTTATCTGAATTCTTTTATGTATATGGAACTGCTTGCAACAGCAGAACTATTACGGATGCTTGGTATGGATGGTGAGAAATATCAGGAAGAAGCGGAACATCTGAAAAATGCGATGCAGACGCTGATGTGGGATGAAAGAAACGGCTCGTATTACAGTGTGGACTTGAACCTGAAACCTGTTTTGCCAAGTGATGTGAAGTGGCTTCACAGTGGCTCGCCAAGGCATTATCACAGTCTGATACAAAAGATTGACACCTGGCAGAATTTTATGCCGATGTGGGCCGGCGTGGCAACAAGAGAACAGGCAGACCGTATGGTGAAAGAAAATCTTCTGAGAGAAGATTTATTCTGGGCTCCGTATGGAGTACGGACACTTTCAAAAAAAGAACAGATGTATCGGGTGGTTCCATCCGGAAATCCATCCTGCTGGCAGGGACCGATTTGGGGGATTGCCAATTACATCTGCTTTTATGCTTTGCAAAAATACGGATATCAGAAAGAAGCGATGGAATTAACTGAAAAAACAATTGCACTGTTTGGTAAGGATATTCGTGAAAATGGAAATCTTCACGAGTATTACAATCCGGAAACGGGAGAAGGAGTGAATAATCCCGGATTTCAAAATTGGAATCTGCTGGTCAACAACATGATAGCATGGTATGAAAACCGGGATTATATTGATTTCGTATAACAAGAATTAAAAATCCCTGATCTGCTGATAGACAATATCCATTAACCTGGTTCGGGCTTCCACGCTCGCCCATGCAATGTGTGGAGTGATAAGCAGGCGTTTGCTGTCTTTCATAGAAAGAAACGGACTGTCAGGGCTCATTGGTTCTTCACAAAGAACATCCAGTCCGGCAGCGGCAATAGTGTGGTCTTTCAGTGCATCGGCAAGATCCTGTTCGACGACAATGGCACCGCGCCCCAGATTTAAAAAGATTGCAGAGGTTTTCATTTTTGCGAGAGCCTCTGCATTTATTATGCCTTCCGTTTCCGGTGTCAGCGGTGCATGAACTGAGATAATATCCGATGTCTTTAACAGCGTATCGAAATCTACCTGTGTATAATTTTTCTGTACATTTCTTCCGGAAGCAGAATAATAAATGATATTCGCCCCAAACATCTTTGCGATGTCTGCGACACGTCTTCCGATAGCACCAAGTCCGATGATTCCCCAGGTTTTCCCGGTGATTTCATGAAAATGCTCTGCAAAATGTGTAAATGAGGTATCGTTGGCATAATGTCCGCCTTTTACATAAGCATCGTAATAACTTAAGTTTTCCAAAAGATAAAACAGCATGGCGAAAGTATGCTGTGCAACAGACTCAGTTGAATAACCGGCAACGTTGCGCCATGTAATATGTCGTTTTGCCAAATAATCCTTGTCAATATTATTTGTACCGGTGGCTGTTACACAGACCAGTTTCAGATGCTTTGCCGTGCCGATGCTTTGTTCATTGATCAGACATTTATTTGTAATGATAATGTCAGCATCGGTAACTCTTTTGGGAATTTCATTCGGAGTGGAAAAATCATAAGCGACAAATTCTCCTAATGTGTGGTATTTCGACAAATCAATATCTTCGCCTATGCTTTTTGCATCCAAAAATACAATTTTCATGGAATGGTTCTCCCTTTTCTGTAATCTGAAGGATATTATAAAGTTTCTTGAAGAATCTGTCAAATTGGGGTGTCCGGACAATTGACAAACATTATGTTTTTTCGGTATAATGTTTCAAATAGGAACATAGGGGCAGGAGTTTAATTTAAGGAGCGAATCGAATGAAGAAATTGGGGAGAAAACATTTAAGGACTTGTCTGAGTATATTGTTGGCTGTGGTATGCCTTGGGACGAGTTTTGCTTATATAGGAATCAATGTCAATGCGAAAACCGTCATACGAGAGGGAACGGTTGAAGTATCGAGCAGTTTGAATTTTCGGAGTGGTCCCGGTACAGAATACAAAATAGTTGGAATTTTAAAAAACGGCAATACTGGGGAAATTATTGATGAAGCTAAAGCTACGACAGGGAAAGTCTGGTACAAAATGGTTGTGAACGGAACGACCGGCTGGGCTTCGTCAAGTTATGTGAAAGTAACGGAAACAATTGTGGATGAAGATAAAGAGTTTGATGCATATTTGACGGAACAAGGATTTCCGGAAACTTATAAATCACAATTACAGGCACTTCATGCGAAGTATCCAAATTGGAAATTTGAGGCACAAATTACAAATTTGACTTGGGATGAAGTAATCAAGGCAGAAAGTGCACTTGGTAAAAATCTGATTCAAAAGAGTGCAGTTAGTTCTTGGAAATCTACACAGACAGGAGCTTATGACTGGGAGACCAGTGAGTGGATAGAATTTGACTCCGGTGGTTGGGTAGCGGCATCTACGGAACTGATTCAATATTATATGGATCCAAGAAATTTTTTGGATAGTACGTATATTTTTCAATTTATAAAACAGAGTTACAATGCATCTGCGTTAAACTCAACAGAACTTGCACAAAAAAAGAGTGATCTGACGAATATGGTTAAGGGTACGTATTTAGCAGGAATGTGTGAGGGAAGCACTTATGTGGATGTTATCATGAATGTGGCTGCTGATTCCGGTGTCAGTCCATTTACGCTGGCATCCATGATGATTCAAGAACAGGGAACAGATGGAAGCGGAAGAAGTATTTCCGGTATAGTTCAAGGATATGAAGGATATTACAATTATTTAAATGTCGGCGCATATAAGACTTCGACTATGTCTGCGGTAGAACGTGGACTGTGGTATGCAAAAGGCGGAGACAGCAATGCGACTACATATGGAAGACCATGGAATACAAGGGCGAAAGCTATTGCAGGTGGAGCTTCTTATTATGGACAGAGTTATGTGAAGGTTGGACAGGATACAATGTATTTGAAGAAATTTAATGTGCAGGGAAGCAATCTGTATGGGCATCAGTATATGACGAATGTGGGTGGAGGTGCAAGTGAAGGTGCTCATATGGCGGAAGCTTATGATGAGCAGGCACGAAATGCAGCGTTAATATTTAAAATACCGGTTTATAAAGATATGCCGGCGACAGCGTGTGCAAAGCCGACAGGAGATGGTAATCCAAACTACATGTTGAAATCGCTGTCAGTAAGCGGATATAGTTTAACACCGACCTTTAGTATGTATGAGACATCTTATTCATTGATTGTACCAAACAGTGTTTCAAGTGTTGTTGTTTCAGCTGAAACGGAATATTCAAAAACGACGGTAGCAGGAACAGGTACAATGAATTTAACTGTAGGAATAAATGTTGTTACTATTACGACAAAGGCACAAAATGGAAGCACAAGGAACTATTCTATCAGTATTGTTCGGCAAGGTACAACCAATGGAGGAACAACGGTGTCCATGCCGAGTATCAGCAGTTCCTACTGCAAGGTAAATAATGATGGTACGATTACAGGAATTACAAGTCTGCCGATGAAAGCATCTGATTTGGTGTCGATGATTGCAGTGACAAATAATGGTAAAATAAAGATTACCACAGCGAGCGGAACCGCAAAAACGGGGAATGTAGGAACCGGCGATCAAGTGAGGGTTTATGATTCGTCCGGAACTTT
This sequence comes from uncultured Faecalimonas sp., assembly GCA_964642785.1. GTDB lineage: Bacteria > Bacillota > Clostridia > Lachnospirales > Lachnospiraceae > Faecalimonas. Next base: position 97 of record CAZXQK010000001.1, on the reverse strand, counting down.
AAAAAAGACATATAACATCATCGTATATGGAGATACAAATGGTGATGGAAATGTCAACGCAATGGATTTGTTACGTGTTCAGAAAAATATACTTTCT